>JBKPEX010000116.1:0-1543 GCA_046728625.1 Thermoproteota archaeon | reverse complement strand
AAATTTGCTAGTGTGTCTGACTGTATAATATAATCATTAACTGCTATTCCTGCTCCATCCGGACCACGATTTCTTAAGCAAGAAAGCATGGGTCCAATCAATGGTACTACATTTTCACCTTTTTTGCTTAAAATACCTGCTATTCCGCACATGTATTATTATTCTCTCCCGAAATTTATGAGGTTAAGATTTAAGAGTATACGGCAGACAGTTAGCTGAACTTCCATCACAATAAGAAATAGTCCCAATGACTTAAAAGTGTTATAGATAAGTAAGATTGTTCGAAACTTTATAATCTAAGATTCATACTTAAATTCATCGAATTTATATTAAATATAATCCCAAACAGCTCCAGATACAAAATCGGTTTAATTTGCATTCCTATCCTCCTCTTCGTGTGGTGTGATATCTATATATTATTCAGGGTTATTTGGTTAAAGAAAAAGGTTAGCATAGTAACAAAACATGGTTTTATCCACTACAGTAAATTTCTAGCATTTTCCATATTCTCTACTCTCCTAATTAGCCAGAATGAACAAAACTTGTCGCTCGATCATGAAGAATCCTTGTGAATTGATGGATATCTATATCTTTAAAAGAGCCAATTTTCTGAAGTATATCTGGCTCCTGTCCTTCATCTAAAATATTTCTTCCACGTAGCTCTTCAATAATTTTATCTCTTAATTTTGGAGGGCAGATCTTGCTGTGATATATACAACCAAGAGATCCATTAAACATTTCTTTAAGATGTTCGTCTCCTTTTTCCTCATGAAAATGAGGATTTCGAGTTTCGACTTGCATAACTTCAATTCCTCTGTCCATTGCATCTTGGTTTTCTGAAGGTACTATACCTCCAAATTCCTCCAATACATTTACAATTTCATAGGGCTCTACTGAAAAACCAGAGGAATAGGTTAAAAGCTCTGCTAATTTCATTGACATGCAATGTTCTCCTGAATTTCCAGTACGCATAACTTCGGTTTCAAAGCCAGTGTAGTAAGATATCAACGAATTAAGAGACTGGTTAGTTATTTCAGATACCCTTCCCCACTTTGAAAAATACAGGCCTCCCTCCGATACCTTCGGTTTATAAATCCAAGACACCCTAACCATGGTATAAGGTGTATTAGACATTGCTATTCCAGCTGCAAATATTTTTACATATTCATTTACTGCTCCAGGAACATAATTGTCGGCATCAATAAATCCAATATACTCCTTTGCTGCCATCTTTGCAAGTAGCATTCCAATTATCATTCCTTCAGACTTACCATTCCTTACCGTATCATCTGAACCGAATATAGTAGTATAACCTACCTCTTTCAGTGCTTCAGATAAACCAGGGTCTTTTTGATGCAATATTAATGCGTTCCTGCCTACAAATCGATTAAATTGCTCAAGCGCATCTTTTTCTAATTTATACCTGTCTACGGGTTGCCTTGGGCTATTAGATATAATAATTGTTAAGCAATCATGAGGTATTCCGCTTAATACTCCTTCAAGTAATTTCAAGCGCTCTCCTTTAATGGGTATGATAATGGCC
>JBKPEX010000031.1:0-10857 GCA_046728625.1 Thermoproteota archaeon | reverse complement strand
GTCAAGTAAGAATGATTCTGCATATTCATCTTCGTCTTCTAACATCACCATTTTAGACAAATCTAAACAAGATTCTGATGGTGGTCCATTAAAGAATAATAAATCAATACCAAGAGTTGCTCTAATAAGTACTGGTGGGACAATTGCCAGTAAGGTGGATTACAGAACGGGGGGAGTTCATGCAGCTCTTTCGGCAGCTGATCTTTATACTTCTGTTCCTGAATTGGCAAAATATGCTATAATTGATTCTGAGGTACTATTAAGTGAATATAGTGAAAATCTAAAACCAGAACACTGGACTTTAATTGCAAATAAGATAAGTGAAAAGGTAAAATCAGGATTGTATCATGGGATCATCATTTCTCATGGGACTGACACGATGCATTATACTGCAGCTGCACTGAGCTTTGCATTACAGAACATTCCAATTCCTGTTGTATTAGTAGGAGCACAACGGTCATCAGATAGACCTTCTTCTGACGCAGCTCTGAACCTTATTGGCGCGACAATATTTGCCACAAAGTCTGAATATTCTGGAGTATTTGTCATAATGCATTATAGCTCATCAGATGACATTATCGCTTGTCATCTTGGTACTAGAGTAAGAAAAAATCACACTAGTAGACGTAATGCCTTTGAATCTATTGATGTAATGCCTATTGCTCTAGTAAAAGGTGATATTCTAGAAATGCGCCTGAAACAACAATCCAGAATAAAACTGCAAAACCGTAACAATAATGATATTAACGCAAGAACCAATTTTTTGTTCAGACCAAATTTTGACAACAGAGTTATTTTGTTAAAATATTATCCGGGATTTAATCCTGATTTAATAGATCATGCCATAGTGATGGGCTATAAAGCAATTGTAATTGAAGGAACAGGGCTTGGTCACATAAATAGAGAATGTTTTTCTAAAATACAAAAGGCAATTCAATTTGGCGTAATGGTTTTTATGACTTCCCAATGTATTAGGGGAAGAGTTAGAATGACCGTATATGATACAGGAAGGGACCTACTTAATTTGGGTGTAATTCCATTATCAGATATGACTTCTGAAACAGCCTTGGTAAAAGCAATGTGGGTGCTTGCAAATAGCACAAATATTGAATATATCAAGAAAATGATGCAAGAAAATATTGCTAATGAAATATCTCCGGTTATTCCTATTACCGATTAGAAAAGAAAATAAGCGACCAAAAAAATATCTGAAGCATTTACCGAGGGGGGCATTCTTCTGTATCTTACCAGATTTACCTTCTGGCTAGAAAATCTGACGCAGGATTGCGGCTTGATTCTTTATTTTACAAGTGTCTACTACCATCGGAACTAGTTGATATCGTCTGGGATCTTAGAATAAGATTAAGATCTTGGAATATTAAGCTCTTAAATAACGAATGTTAATATTTAGATACTTTTTTTGGAATATTCAAGGCCCAAACTATATAGAAAGTGTTGTTAGTAAATGGTGACTTATTTTTTCTCATAAAGAAGGAAGGCTTTAAAAGCTGTTCAAACGACTTTAATATTAGTGACAATTGATCCAAGAAAAATAGATCTAAAAGTTGGTTTCGAAATTCATCAGCAACTAGCAACAAAAAGCAAACTATTTTGTAACTGCAAATGCAAAGAAACTGAAGAGTACGAACCCTCATTTATTCGTAAGTTGCGGCCAACACAAAGTGAACTTGGATCTTACGATCCTGCTGCATTATTTGAATTCAAGAGAATGCGTACTGTAAAGTATTATGCTGCTATTGATGCAAGTTGCCTAGTGGAAGCCGACGAAGAACCTCCACATGAAGTTAATAGTGAAGCGATGGAAACTGCATTAATAATTTCCCTTGCACTTCACTCAAATATTACCGAGGAAGTGCATGTAATGCGAAAAATTGTAATTGACGGTTCAAATACAAGCGGTTTTCAACGGACAATGCTAATTGCGAATGGTGGATATGTTAATCTTAGTGATAAAAAAAAGGTCGGTGTTCAAAGCGTTTGTCTAGAGGAAGACGCGGCTAAACTTATTTCCGATGATGGCATGATCAGGGAATACGGACTAGATAGGTTAGGAGTACCGTTAATTGAGATTGCACTTGAGCCGGTAACTGGAACTCCTGAAGAAATAATGCAAATAGCACTTAACATAGGAATGCTATTGCGTGCAAGCAAACGAGTTACAAGAGGTTTAGGCAGCATTAGACAGGACGTCAACATTTCAATAGACAATGGCGCGGTAGTTGAGGTTAAAGGCGTACAACAATTAGATCAGCTAGTGAAAGTAATAGAATACGAAATGATGAGACAACATGGTTTAATTTTAATTGCTAAAAAAATAACAGAAAATAGAAAACCTGAAGAAATCGAGATTGGCATTGGAGATAGAATTGAAGACGTGACCACCATACTAAAGAAATCTTCATCCAAAGTCGTAAAAAAATGTCTTGTTGATAATAACTCCATTTTCAAGGCTATCCGGATAAAAGATTTTGCAGGTATTATGGGCTTTGAACCATATCCTAATGTCAGACTAGGAAAGCAATTGAGTGAGTTAGTCAGATTCTATGGTTTGGGAGGAATATTCCACTCAGATGAGTTACCTGGATACGGTATTACAGAGGATGATGTGGATTTAATTAAAAAGAAAGTAGAACTTTCTTCTCCAAAAGACGCTTTCATAATTATAGGTGGTCCAAGTGATAGAGTAGAACTAGCAATAGAGGCTGCAGTTCAAAGATTAAAAGTTGCATTAAATGGTGTGCCTGCTGAAACGCGTGCAGCCACTCTGGATGGTAAAACTGTCTTTAGCAGACCTCGGCCAGGAGCATCTAGAATGTATCCTGAGACAGACATTTTCCCTATTCTCGTAGACAAAGCATTACTTAATTCACTATCTGAAAAAGTACCAAAATCAATGGAAGAAATTATAAAAACATATGTACAAAAATACAGTTTAAACAAAAAACTCGCGATGCAGATTTTTGATTCTAATTATTTACACATATTTGAGCAAATTGTGCATTCTACTCATATCCAGCCATCTTTTATTGTATCCAAACTTACTGAAGATCTTATTAATCTAGAAAGACAAGGATTAGATACTGCCGTACTAACTGATAGCATTATTGAAAATATATTTAAAAGGCTTGATGAAGCTGTCATAACCAAAGAATCAGTAATTCTAATCTTTGAAAAACTAGCAAGGAAGGAAGCCAAAACTGTTGATGAAGCTATCTCACAATTAGGGATCGCATCGATAAAAGAAGAGGAGTTACATAAATTGATCGATAGAATCGTAGACGATAACATGTCAATTATTATTCAAAAGGGGATGGAATCCATTAATATGCTGATGGGCAGGAGCATGGCTATTCTGAGAGGTAAAGCAGATGGCAAAAAAATCAATTTAATATTAAGGAAAAGGATAGAACAGCTATTGACATCCACTGCAGGAAAAAATATCGAGAAAGAGAAATAGGAGTAAAACCAATCTTGTACTGCTCATGAAAAATGAGCCGAGGTTAATATTATCGTACTATTTCATTTCGTCGGAATATAATATATGCTCTTACACGATTAGGTTTATTGGGTTATTAGTCTGTCGCTGTAATAGTATACTTTTTGAATGTCAATATCTAATATTATTCAGCTCAATAGTCTTAGAAGGTCGAGTCGGATTACATAAAACGATATCAAACACTTACTAATACGAATGATACTCTAATTTGTGCAGCTTTAATTCCTTGATAGTTGGAAATAGTTTCTGACATTTGTCACATCTCCACTGGTTTGCTCTTGCTTGTTCAAATGTAAGATATGACATTTCTTTATTTTCATATTGCTTCGTTTTGAAGTTATATGTTGCAAGATTATAGTTAATTTTGTATTTTAGTTTAGTCCTTTCCTTCATATTTTTTTGATCCTCTGAATAATGATAGTTATAGTCTAGGCCTTTAAATACTCATAGTGCATTCTTTACATAATATCTTGTAATAAAAATTACTGCTATATTTGTTATAAATGAACACTTTCTTATGCCTACTATTGAATGTTATAATCCATATTTACAACTCACAGAGTCTATACACTAAAAGACAACCGATATAGATCCAGAACTGCTAAGCAAATCATGTGATATGGATAATACAGCTGTGTTAATTCATTTTGTTACAGTGTGTTTACTGAAAACTAGACCGATTATCCAGAGATTATGATACCATACCCGAATTCTTTTACAGACATTAAATTTGATAATAAAGCATGCACAACTTACAAGTATACTCATACAATAACAGTACAAAGAGAAGGCCGTAGAATGCGGTAGTTAATAAATAAGATGTATTTCTTCAAGATGCCGCTATAATCACGAAGATTAGCCTAGACATTCATAATAGAGTAAACAGATAAGAGTTTGTTAGAACAGACCAAGTGTAAAATAACGAAATGGTACAATGCAAGTGTCAGGTTTGAATATAGGATGATGACTTTCATTAACAGAAAATATTGGATTCATAAAGAATCCCATAGGGAAGTCAATCCGTAATAATAGATAGATAGACAAGCAAACTGTAGTGTCTAGATGAGGCAATTTGAGGAGACCATGAGCTGTCTTGTCTGTAATGATACAATGGACTCTTGGTGAAAAAACACTGTGAACCATTTTTATACCAAATATGACATCGATAAAGAAATTGGTAAGACATTGTATGAATTAGCTGAGATTAGACTAACTAGAGAGTACAATTTATAGAACGAAAGGATAATACGAAATGAACTAGAGAACTTTAGATGGACAATTGCTATGCGATGCTTAACATAGGAAAGACCTACATATGGAAGATTTCGGATGCTGGCATATCGATGGTTAAGTTATTGTTAATGTCATAAAGTATTCAACAAGAAATGACTAACTTCTGTGATTAATAAATTCAAATATCCTGTTTGTGATCAATATATACAAAAACATTTTCTAGTCTTGACACAACAAAATTATACTATGTATGTCCGAGTGGGATCATGATCTAGAGAATGAGACAGAATGAGAATAAGAAATGAAAGGCTACATTATATGGAATGTGACGTTAAGATGTTCAAATGACAAAGTCTTCAAATGCTGAACTAAAGGTAAAAGATAAATTATATCCCGCTCTCATAAGTAATTCTTCTTAAAATTTGATATATAGTTTATACTTGCTGAAATAAGAGTCTTATATAAATACTTAGTTTACAGTTGCAGCTTGTTGATACAATACAGAAACAGAATGGACATTGTTGCAATAATTCTAGAATCTGCTACCGGTAAGGTGGGCAAGACAAAAATGATGTACAACGCATTTCTCTCATACAATCAACTAAGAGAATATTTAATAGCTTTACAAGAAAGTGGACTATTAGAATATGAACAAGGAACTCGAATTTATAAGATAACGGATAAAGGGATGCATTTCTTGCAAATATATAATCACGTTGATAACCTAGTTACACCAAGTCATTATTTAAAATATGGAAATCTATAATTCATTATGTAAATTATATACACATGTATTTAGTTACGTCCTAAACAAATTAACATTAATGTATGCTGGATTTCAAGTAGCTTCGCATTGGAAGCGCCGCAATTTTATATCATTGGAAATCGCAAATAACCGTTCAAACGCGCGGCAATAATTGGATTGCATAACAAGAAAGATTACTCCCATCACCCACCCATAAGAAAGTATGGATAAGTAAATAGGCAGAGGTATGATGAGATCACTTTTTAAAGTGTAACACTACATTTAAGAGAAATGGATATGGAGATGATAATTGGAAATAGGTAAAAAAAATAAGAAGAGAATAATGCTAGTAGATGATGAGAAAGATGTTAGTTTTACATTAAAAGCTATTTTGGAAAAGTATGGATATGAAGTCGACTCGTTTAATCTGTCCCATTTAGCATTACAGAATTTTAGGGCAAATTTCTATGACCTAATAATTCTAGACGTTAGAATGCCATCCATGAGTGGATTTCAGTTATGTAGAGAAATAAAAAAAAGAGATAGCCAAGTGAAGATCATTATCGTTTCAGCATTCGAATTATATAATGAAAAGTTCAAACCTGATCTGGACGATATAGAATGTTTTATTCAGAAACCGGTCGATAGTGAGGAGTTAATACGCGAGGTACAAGTAGCAATAGGTGATGATGAACGCCAATAGAGATACTCTTACCTTGTCAATTAAATATTGCGAGATATTAGTTTTGTAATAATATCACTTTGACTTATTGATATAGGTAAACTTACAGATCCTCTACTGCATTAAGAGAAGTAATAAAAGAACGTTAATTCCTGTTTATAGCCGTGATTGGTAATATAATTCAAGTCCAATTGAATAAGTATTCTTACGTCCAAAATTATTAAATCATGGTTTACTATTAAGTTCAGATGTGAATTGCGGATGTAGATGTATTAAATGCAAGAGTAAGCGATTAGAAAGTTTTAGTTTTGTTGCAAAAGATGGCTTTAATGATATGCATCATACATGTCTATCTTGTGAAACGCATTTTGATCATCTAGATGGTCAAATCTATATTACCTGTCAAGAATGTAAGTTTTTTCCATCAGAAAGATCGCAGCAATAAATATTGTACCTCTTTACACTCTCAAAATGCATATTGCATATATAGAGATATGTTCTGTAATTGTATTAAATATTAAGGCTTTGATATCTGGTGGTAGATGACTAATTATGCCTACAGTTAATCTGGAATTGTCGCAATTACAATACAACAAATGTTTAACAATATCAAAAATGCTTAACAGAGAAGGTATTATTGAAGAACCTGCAATAGAAGAACTCTTAGAGATTACCCTAAAAATAATGATTGAAGAGTATAATTCTAATTCTCAGTCATTACTGGAATATTTCAAAAAACGAAAGTCCTAAAAGCCAAATAATCGTGACGATATTAATATTAGAATAATTTACCAACATTTTTAGTAGAATTCATTAATGACTTAATCTTTCTTTTTAATAACGTCTATATGGATAATCGAGGATTCTTTTCATGGATTCGTTCAAATGATAAGGAAATTATAGACATACTCAAGCTTCAATCTATAAATCTATTAAAGGCCACTCGATCTCTATTAGATTTAATATCAAAATTTGATTGTATCTATGAACGCATATCCAAAATAAAGTACTTGGAACACACAGGTGACGAAATAACTTACAAATTATTTGATATTGTGAATAAAGCATTTGCAGTTCCGATTGATCGTGAAGATATTTCCAAGCTAGCTGATGCTATAGATGATGTTTTAGATGATATCAATGAAACAGCTCAGAAATTTTTTCTTTTCAGGATACAAAAACCAAATGCTTACATGGTGGAACTGGGAAAAGTAATGCTTCGTGCAATACAAGAAATTTACCTATTAATAAGCCAACTACAAAAATTAAAAGATACAAAAGATTTGATTGGATACTGCCGTAACATTAGTGAGCATGAGCATCAAGCTGACATCATATATAGAAATGCCATTGCAGAATTGTTTGAAAGTGCTGATCCAATAGAGATAATAAAAGTAAAAGAGATATATGAAATGCTTGAACGTATTGTAGATAAATGTGAGGATGTATCTAACATATTAGAGAGTATCATCGTTAAATATAGATGATTCCTTTTGTTATTTACAAGTCTTAGTTTTTATATATAAATTGTATTGATGATATTTCTTTCATAAATATATCTGTACAATTAAATTAGTTAGTGTGTCTGATAAATATTCCTTATTTTTATTTTTGTATGCAAAGCTGTATTCAATTAAGTTGTACTTTTATAGTAAGTCGCTTAAAAAAGTTCAGATCAGTTGTCATCAATAAAAGTAAGAAATTGCGATATCAAAATAGACATAAATCCTAGATCCTGGTTGTCCAAGTACCGTCAGACTTCGCTTGCCTATATTACCATAATACTTCTATTCTATCATGGGATTGGTCTATTGTTCGTATTTATGGGAACGTTCTTGGTGGAAAGGGCTGTATCAAATTATCATGAACCATCAATCCCCCGCTCTCCTATTTCAGTAATATCTGCCGGTCCTATTGAAGAAACTCTATTTTTTGGCATACCATATTACGCTTTCGGTAATCATTTTGTTATTTTGATAGGAGGAATTGTATGGGTAATGATACATATTTTGAATACCCAAACATTGGATATCCACAATCTTGCATATGCAAATTGGTTGTTTGTTATACCATCATTTTTCTTCAGTTTTAGAACATGGATTAGTGGAAAAGGTTGGTTTGCAATAATTACACATTCAGCATGGAATGGAATAATCTTTACGTCAGGATGTATCTCTGAGGACTTTTCTTGTATGACGACTACAAATGAAGGCAACTTTTCTTTGTTGAACTTAAGCAATATAGCTGTATCCTCTGTATTGTTAGCTCTGACATATTTCCTTTATTCAATGAGAAAGCAGAATAAATAGCGAGGCACTGCTAACCTAAGGCACGAGATTTAATCCAATTGTATGACAGATATTGACGTAAGGATGGTAAATTTTTGTAGATATCTAGTATAATACGTCAATTTATAAACTACTGCTAGAAGAAGCATTAACAATCACCAACATTTCCTGGAAAAGGATATATTTGATTATTCTTTCGGTATTCTTGCCAACATGTTCCATGGAAGAATTGCAAACTTTCTAGATCAGCGGTGTCTATATTTATACCACAATATTTGCATATACGGCCGCAATTAAATAAATCATAATTATTATATTTATGCCGATTTCCGTTGTTTTTCATTACTTTCTGACCGGCTGATAAGGATCATGTGTAAACGGATATTATATTAATGCTTTCGATATACAGAGATTCAAACATACTTATATTAATAGTTTCAAGACACTCCTTAGAATAACCACTTTCTTGTTTATCAATTGGTGAAATAGAATATGATTTATCAAGAGCACTATTGATCAGTTATGATGACTGATGATTTGTTTAATGGAAGATTAAGCATAACTAATCTAGGATTATCAGATTATCAGATACATGAGATATGAAAATGGTTGAAGTAATAGCATGGCTAATACATATTCGTATAGATATCATCAAAAGGATATCGAATCTCGTGGAATATGCAAGCTTGGCTGCTCCAATATACGCTAGCGGGAGTATTGACACTGACACTTACTTTGAAAATTATCGATTATTAACAGGTGTTGGACATTCTAATAGAAATACTGTTGTCAGCAGAAAAAACCTTCGTTAGATTTTTTTAGGTGAAATGAAAAAAGTATTAGTTTAAAGGTACTATCTACCTGGGTATTGTTATATGGATAATTCCCACTATAGCCCAGTCCTCTGACATTAATACGAGTGATCCTTTTCCTTGTGTTGCTTTAGTTTTTTGAATGTGGCAAATCTATAACCACATTTCTCACATTTCCATTGATTTGCTCTTGCTTGCTCGTATTTTAGATAGGTTTCTGAACTACTTTTGTACATCCCTATATTATTATTATAATTAATAGGGTTGTAGTTAACTTTGTACTTTAGTTTTGATAAATCTATTTTCAAGATTTTCTTGCGATGATTCAGATAAATTAGCTTAAAAAATAGATAAGTTAACTTTGTACTTTAGTTTTGATAAATCTATTTTCACAAACCTACTTCGATATTATCCATACAAAATCAGTAAATAGAGCCAGGATTTTATAATTAACAATTGCAGTCCGGGCATTCTTCAATAAAAACTTTATTAGAAGTTCTCTCATCTACACCAAAGATAAAGCCCGTGCCTTTACAAGTCGAGCAGATTTTCAATACACGCTCATCCTATATTACAATATATTTATATAAAAGCTTTAGCTAGTTATCTATATATTGATATATGAATATCAAATAAATTTATACCAATATTGAAGCAGCAAGCTAACTCATCAGATATTTACAATGTACGGGTCTTTAGAATTTTTTAAATACAGAATTTCAGTTTTTTGGCTAATTGTGAAAATTAGATATCCTTGATCCAAAGCAGCCACCTATTAAGTTAATATCTAGTTTCTAATCCTAATTCTAACTCTACCGTTCTATCAACTTACTGTATGCTTAACTGAAGAGACCAGCACTACTCAAGTTTCACTCCTGCCTGATCTATTTATTATGTGTAGTAGATTAATGAGTCAGATAAAAATTAGGGATTAGGCTATATAAATTTTTGAACAATAGATCTGTCTGTGCTTCTATGCTGAAGTTACCAGAGGCTGTTCGTGTATTTTCTCAAGCTCTGGCGTAGTTTCTATATTTTCGTCTATGGAATTCTTTTTCTTAGCCTTTTGCTTTTCTAATGTTTCATAGTCGAAACACATGCAATAAATAACATCTAATCATTTAAATATATTTTAGTATATTTTTTCAGGAATTAATCTACAGTATATATTGAGTATGGAAAGAGCAATTCTTTTTCTTCTTTCAATTGCCTTAATTAGTAACTCCTGTACCTCTGCCATAATGCTTCCCGGCTATTTATCTGAGGTCATCCAAAATGCGATAGCTATAGATTCAACCCAAATTCCTTATCTTCAGGTTAAATTTGCTGACTCAGGTTTTGAGTAATTTATTATTTTACTAATAGATGGGCTTGGTTTGAACAATTTGGTCTTTTGTCTAATATATTCAAACCTGTAGCTCTAAATCCTATTGTGTATTTAATATTAGTATCCGACTGACCGAAACAGAAGAACGATCCACCATTTTGCGCAAGGCTGCAAGTAAAGGCTTGCAGTCTCTTCATCAGAAATGGTGTTTGTCGTTACGTCAGGTAGGTTAACTGCAGCTTCATCGACTGCA
>JBKPEX010000055.1:0-3445 GCA_046728625.1 Thermoproteota archaeon | reverse complement strand
ACTCATAATGTCCATTTCACTGGAAATTGCACAAAACATTGGTATAGATTATCATGCTGCAACAGAGGAGCTTTATTATTACATGCGCAAGAAGGATCAGGATACTCACACTCTAATGCTAGAGTTCATTGACAGATTTTATGAAAAGATAATAAAAAGCACCAAGGGCTAAGCCTTAATAATATAAACAGCTGGCCTCAAAACAACTGTCATATTTTTAATGTCTGCACTGAAATCAAACACACATATCTGTTGCTATCATAATATAATACTAATTGCTCCATGGGATCAAAAAATATATTATCACGTATTTACTGTGAACTTCTACTGCTTGCCGTACTTATTTTACCTATATATGTTGACCATAACAGTGCGGAAGATGATTGTGAGTAGTAATAATAATACTGTCCTGCTACCCATATGCTATTTGGTTCAGATGGATCCACTGACGCTGAAAAGTAGTCCCCATACCTCGTAGATAATGAATTTGCAGTTCCATTCTTTAGAAACTGAAAATACTCTAATGAATTGAAAATACTATTATTGTTTTTGACTAAATCGGACCCAACTAATAGGCTTGGATAAGTATCAGAAGAAGAATAACCAAAGATGATTCCTATATTATTTCCAGATTTATCTATTGATAGTGCTGGGTAATATAGTGAAGCAGCTATATGACCCATATTAAAATCTTGTAATACTTTGGAAGTGTTTGTATCAACTCCTATTATACGAATACAGGATCTACTTTGAGTATCACCATTAATAAAACATCCAACATTTAACGCAAGCCAAAGCTTTCCTTTATACCAAATTGG
The DNA here is from genome assembly GCA_046728625.1 of Thermoproteota archaeon. Lineage (GTDB taxonomy): Archaea > Thermoproteota > Nitrososphaeria > Nitrososphaerales > Nitrososphaeraceae > DASQQB01. Next base: position 2,627 of record JBKPEX010000055.1, on the reverse strand, counting down.
ACTTTGCACTCTGCCATCTCCTGTATGCACAAGGTATTCTGGGTGTCTTTCCTTGACTATAGCGAGCACTTCTCGTTGTGGTCCATTCTTTTGCCCGATATTATCATTGTTATTATTGCTGATATTGATTGTAGAAAACGTTATTGGTTGAATACCATCAGGGGCTATGCTGGTAGTATGAATATTGCCAGAAATGGCTTTATTAATATGCAAATTAGATAGCTGACCATCAATTGCTAAAATCTGCATTTTGTCACGGTTAAAATCATCAGTTGAGACTAAAAATAATGCTGTTGTAGGTGATAGATTTAAGGCAGGCCGCAATGAAAAGTATCTTGTATCAGGGAGTGATTGCATAGATTTTATATGTGCCAATTGTTGTTCAGCAAGCAAATCATTTTTATCTGCAATAACGAATTGAACTCCTCTGAATTTTGGTGATGATATTAAATTATTATTATCGTGTGACCAACCACAATTGTTACTCCAAGTGTTTACACCAATTGCTAGCTTATCATCACTTACTACAATGAAGGGTTGATCTGAACAGTTATTTGGCAAACTTTCAAATGGAAAATTATATGTTTTCCAAATTCCTGTAGGATCACCTGTTTTAGATGCTGCAATACGTATACTATGCGTAGTTACATCCGAAATTGATGCAAACCATCTTCTATTGCCATCATTACTATTGCCATTGTTGTGGCTATTTGATTGAGTGTCATTTGTAGCACTGTCAAACAACAAGACAGGATCAGTAATACTATGACTACCAGATGATTCTCTTGATGGAAGGTTGAACAGAAATTCTAGTCCTAATTTCTTTATTAGGTTGCCTGTTTTAGTATATATTGCTGCTTCAGAATTTACAGTTTCCATTACATATTTAGAACTAACAGCCAATTGTATATCAGGAGGGATGCAACAAACTTGTGATAATCCCTCAAAGCGTGTATTGATGATGGTAGAAGAAGACTTCTTTGCGCCCTGAGTTCCAATAACATTGGCGGTAGGTATATTGGCGGGTCTTACTACTTCATCTTGTTTCTTTGCATTAATGTATGCGGTGTAATTTCTGGTTAGATATTGTTCATTTGGATCTGTGATTACAGCAGGTTTTGATGATGGAAGATTTGGTAAGTTATTTACATTAACTTCACCAGTGAATGATACAGTGTTAGTAATATTACGCAATGTTAATGAATTGTCATTATTATGATAAAAAGAACCAATTGCTGAGTCAGAACTGTTTGAATCGTCAATATTGTTAGTCTTTATGTAAGATGGATAAGCTGCTACTGTAAACCAAAAATTAGCAAATAGCGTTGCAAACAAAATAACTAATGCTGCAAGAATTCCCTGCAAGATGAGTAGCATATTATGTGTCAATATTTTATTTTTATTTACACCATATGCCATTTATGCCTTGAAAATGGTGGAATTGTTCTCATTTATCCTATTTATTATCAAATAATTAATATAAAAAATTTTTTTGCAACCGGCCTTACTCAAGAAACATTATTTTGAGTTCGGCAAAAATTTCATGATACTAGATGATAGTTGAACTCCCTTATGGAATGAAGAGAATAGTGTTGGCTGAAGATATATCTATTCTTCAACTACACTCAATTTGGCCCAAAATGAGGGTCGAATTTGATTCACAACCCTTCGGGTTTTAACCTTGCACAAAAAATTGCATAGTTAAATTCCATTATTCTAAATCGTGCTAGGTTGTGTCAATGATCTTAATCTTCTAATTCTGAATATGGTCTTTAAGCTAGTATAAATTAAGATTCCTTGCAAGATGTATCCACCAGTTATTAGAATTAATGCATTGGCTGGCTTTGAAAAAGTTGTCATTAAATGAATATGTGCTGGGGAAGTGGTATTACCTATAATAACCGTTAATCCCAACGCAATACAACCATAAAGTGCTTTTGTATATCCTCTCCAAACTAATACAGATAATGTGATAAATGACAATTCCACAATAATAGCTTCACCAATGAATTTGGGGTTTCCAAAAGGAATTGCAACAATCCCTAATCCAGAAATCAAAATAAGAGTGATTAATACATGTCTATTTGCAGTCATAAATAACAGTATCTCATAACTGCACATTAAAGCATTACCAAACGTGAAAGACCAGTGACATTTTTAATACCTGATTATCCTTCCGCTCTTTGCAAAACAAAAATTACAGATTTTAGGTTGCTATTCATACTTTTTGTGGTTTAGTAATAATCCGCGCATCAAGTTTGACGGAAAAGCTTATTCTTAAATCAAGTGACTTGCCATCTAAATAAATTTATTGTTTATCAGCTCTCTAGCCTATGTACAGGTTTATTAACTCATCTTCTTTAAATCTTGTATCTTAGCAGCAACTAGATCAAATCCTTGTTGCCAGAATTCATCCTTTGAGATGTCGATCCCAGACTCCTTAAGCAAGTATTCAGGCTTTTGCGAACCTCCTGCCGACAATATATTAAGATATTTTGGAATAAATGACTTTCCTTCTGACTTGTACTGCTGGTATAACGAGACAACCAATAAATTTCCAAATGAATATGCATAGCAATAGAATGGAGTATGATAAAAATGCGGTATGTAAAGCCATTCCCATTGAA
>JBKPEX010000259.1:0-2814 GCA_046728625.1 Thermoproteota archaeon | reverse complement strand
CATACTGATAATAAATCGTTAATTTCCGGCTCTTAATCTTCTGTGTCTGAGTACCAACGCAATGATGATAAGTGTGATCAGGAAAGATAATAGTATAAAGAAAGTTCTTTCATCCCTTACTGTTCCCGCTGGCAATATGACGAACATCATTGAAAGAACCAGTTCAATAATTATCACAGGGATATTCTTACGTTCCTTTATTTTGAGGTTTCCTTCACGCTCCAAATGACCGACAGCACGAATCTAGCCTTGAATCTAATGACTAGAAAGGCATTTGTATCTGCAACAGAAGCAATAACCTTGGATATCGTGTGTAGTCTTTCTCTCATCGATTTGCTCGTGTTATTCTAAACACGCTGTATTCGGAGAACTAAAGCGTAAATGGGTTTAGCTGTGTACAGCTCCTATCTTTTCTATATGAGCTTCATATTCTGATTCAACGGCTCTTAATAGAATCTTTCCATTTATTTTTCCTCGTGATTTTAACATCGCGGCTATTGATGCGCCTCCGGCTCCCACTCCCTCCTTTACGAAGCCTTCTGCGAAGGCTCGGAGGCCGGGCTTGCTGGAATATTGCATATGTAGGTTAGCTGCGTAGATCGGGATGTTCTCAGAAATGGATCGGATTAGGAAGATAAGTCCAGATGTATTATCGAATGCCACGTATGAGGTAGTTGCTATACATATTCTTTCAAGAGAACAATGGCTGAGTAATTTTAGGATAGCAATAACTGCGGACATTTGGGTTCCTCCCGCCAGTATAACTTTACCACCAGAATTAATCACTCCACTCGATATTCCAGCCACAGCAGGCAGCATAGGATCGCCGAATTTTGATATTGCCATAAAGGGATCGTTCTTCAAACCACCGATCAATATCTTTTCTCTTTTCATAGACCGATCTATAACTCTGTTTTTTATAGCATGAGGATTCTTTTGCATGCTGCTACTTATTTTAAATCTTGCATCTACTCCAAGAGCAGTCAAGACTCCAAATGCAGTTGTGGTGCCCCCAGGAATGCTCTCGCCTATTATAATGGTATTGTTAGTTTTAGATAATTGTCTGCCTAGTGATATTCCATAATCAAAAGCCTTAGTTACTTGTTCAAGACTCATCGCTTCTCCATAGAGAATGTTTTTGCCATGCTCAAGGTCAAACGTAACACAAGGAATTCCAGGTTTTATCTTGGAACCAGCATTGACAACTAAAAATGGAATATCCGCAACTTCCAAGGCGGCTTTAGTTATTATTGCTGGAGTAGGTTTTCCATCCGGTGTGGCTGGGACATTATTGATACATCTGCACCTACCATAATAAAGAAATTCGGAGTCTGCTGCAGGAGTATACTTTATCAGGTCTGGTTTTGAACCCGCTGCGGTAATACCAGAGATCTCGCTGGTCTTGGTATATGATATAACACATATAAAAACTGGGTTATTACTGGAAAAGCTTTCGATTGAATAGGAACAATTATTTACACACAGGATATCAGAATACTTTCTAATGTACAAATGCTAGTCATCGCTTTTCATAAAGGAAAGAAATTCCGCCCTAGAGCTATGCTGCAATACATAGTTGGCCCTTTTTTCATGACCTATGGTTGATTTCTGAACCTCACCATAATCATGACCTGGATAGACAATAAGTGACTCGCTTAAATGTAGGATTTTATTGTATAAACTTTCATACATTTCGTTAGCATCACTACCTGGTAGATCTACCCTACCACAATTTCCTACGAAAAGTGTGTCGCCGGTAAATATGTATTGATCATTGACTAGGAGACATATACTATCCTTTGAATGTCCTGGAGTATGGAGTATTTTTATCATGTTTTTTCCCAATGTTATCGAGTCGCCTTCAGATACGGAGATATCTTTATAATCTTTAGAGGATTCATGCTGAACAATTTTTGCTCCTGTTCTGTTAGCAACTTCTGTATTACCTAGAATGTGATCAAAATGACCATGGGTATTAATAATATATTTTATCTCCCAGGAATTTTCTCTCAGAATGTCGAAGATCTTTTCTAAATCCCAAGAAGGATCGATCAATATGCACTCGCGAGTAGCTATATCCACAAGAAGATAGGTAAAATTGGCCATTTGGCCAACAGGAATTTGTATGATTCTCATGTTATTTGATGATTCCTTTCTCTGCGACCTTTGGTATTCCGATATTTTCTACAAAAATTCTACCGGTACGTTTTTTGTTGTTTAACAATCCCTTCTTTATTCTGTGGAAGGTGACCGTGTCTTTAGCCTCGACGCAGACGTGATAAACTCTACCTGTATTTGGATCAAGTCCCGAAGGTATGTCTATTGATAGCTTATACGCTCCACATCTGTTTATAAGTTCGATCGCCGATGCATATGGCTCGCGTATAGCTCCTTTTATTCCAGTACCAAATATTGCATCGATAATAATGTGAGCGCTGGTGATAGCGACCTTGACAGCAGGAGTCAACTTGTTGTTAACTATGATTTTTATTGATGACATTTTGTTGAGGATCCGCCAATTTGTTCTTGCTTCTTCAGTCCTTAGATCTTTTGGAAGCCCGAGTAAAATAGTGGTCAGCTTTATCCCGTAGAAATCCGCCAAATGACGGGAAGCTACAAATCCATCCCCTCCGTTATTTCCGGTACCGCAGACAACAACAACTCTCTTATTTTTCAAATTGTCTTTAAATTTTGATATTATGAAATCAGCAACTCCGTGTCCTGCATTTTCCATCATATGTGACTTGGTTATCCCGATTTCATTATGTCCTCTTTCTTCAATTCTGTACATCTGCTCCGAAGTTATTGCCTTTT
>JBKPEX010000394.1:0-1888 GCA_046728625.1 Thermoproteota archaeon | reverse complement strand
GTATACTTGCGTCTAGATTCACATTAAGTCAAATTCCCTTGTTGAGAACCTTCTAAAATATAAACTAACAATAATTTGACGTCATCTGCTATAGCAGGAGGCATCGTGGACTAATGATTCTGGTAGCTTTGGATCTGACTTTGATCTGACCATAAATGCTAATATTCATCAAGAGAATATGGCTTATTATGACAACAGATAATCAACAGGGACAGGTGTCATGTCCGTACTGTGGATCCAAATTCAAAGATAGAATAGAACTATCAAAACACATTGATGATGTTCATACTGGTCTAGGATTGTTAGAGGGTGATACCAGAAGATGGTAAACTCATATAATGATCTATAAAATAAGGGATCTAGGATTATTGGTTCTAGTAACTAGATGTAGATCATTGTTGTGAACTATTGCACACCTGGAACATTCTCTGCATCTGATGTAGATGTTGGAGCTGCTTCATCTAAACTCCTATTTCTGTCTGCGCATAAATTTGTCTTAGTTGCTTTAGCAATTGCAATTTGTGGAGGTCGTTTATCTACATTCCTATTTGCAGTTTTGGATTTCGTTTTTAATTTTATTCTTGTCTTTATTCTTGAAACTTTGACCTTTGGCACCTTTATGCATTGACTTTCCTGGTTTTTGTCTACCTCTTTTTATAGCCATTGAGGGTGTAACAATTAACGCCACATAGACACATACTATTTAATAAACAGTAAGTAAATGTATAACTTGAAAGTCATGGAACTTATGACAAAAACCTTAAATGCTTCTCTACTTAGTTTTTCATTAAAAGGTGGTACTGCGTTTGTATTTAAATCACAGTAACATCAACCGTAGCGATAGTAATAATAGTAACAATGTCGATGTCTCTATTTTGCTAGTTGACGACGAGTCTGATATTATTAATTTAATTGGCCGATCCTTACAAAAGGATGGACGGAAAAGAGTTTGCGCATTTACAGATGCAATAGCAGCAATAGAACATTTTAATTCAAACTCTAAACACGACCATCATCATAATATAGTTATCTCAGATATTAGAATGCCAAGCATGAACGGCTATGAATTGGTAAAGCAGATAAAGAAAATTGATCCACAAGTCAAGGTAATACTTATGAGTGCATTTGAGATTAAAGATAAAGAATTTCACAATGTTTTGCCAGATATTAAGGTAGATGGATTTCTTCAAAAACCATTTTCCATGAAGCAGCTAGACGACCTAACAAACAAAATCAGCACAACATGTTAATTAATGCATATAAAAGATTAATGATACAACATCTCTCTGTAAGAGTTATAATATTGATTGTACATATAGTGGTGTCTATTTGACCCCTACAATGACACAAAGTCTAATAAACGGTCATTTGAGTGATGCTTTGGATCACATAAGCCAATCAGATTATGGTGTCCATTATATGATAATTTACCCAAATTTGAGCACACTAAGGGAGCTCTATTCTAACTACACACATAAACAGATTCAAGAGAATAATGCAATTGTTCTTATAAATCCGTTTTATGAAACTATAGATTCTGTCAGACAAGTCCTTTCTCGAGCTAATCATGGTATGGACATATCCAAATATGAAAAAGAAAAAACACTTATGATTATAGATTCCCTATATGAATATTTTGAGCGTCAACAACCAGATGATATGTCTTTTAAAAACAGCCTAGTGGATTATGCTAAGCAAATCGAAAAGAATGGCCTTTCAATTTTGGCTGACATGGGTGCATATCATTATAAATCCAAGTATAAGGAGCTTCTTGATCACGAATTGTCATTACCAACAAAATTTGATATTTCGATGAAAGGCTTTTGCTTGTATCATCAAAAAGATTTTGATAGATTCTCAGATGAGCAAAAGCAAAAGTTAATTGAAC
>JBKPEX010000322.1:0-2405 GCA_046728625.1 Thermoproteota archaeon | reverse complement strand
GTTATCAGATATATGCAAAAAGGCTCGCCAGGAGGCGACAGTGCATAGACTACTCCAACAGAATGAGACCTACCATCCGGAGTTATAGTAGTCAGGATTCCAAAATTCTTTGTACGCAGCAACCTTTCTACATAAGCAAATGTGAAAGGCGCTTTTTCACTGCTTCCAATATCCTTTGACATTATCGTATATGAATAGTGGTATTAGTCATCGCTATATTGGAGTTAGTGCATCTCTTGCCGCATAATCTCGGCATTCACAACTTCCACCCTTTAAATAAGGTGTTAATCGACCTGACTTTGGATGTTCATGATTGGTTTGCGAATTTACATCAATTCCGCATACCTCCTAATATCTTTGGGTAGTTATGTTTTCAGTCATTTTCTTTCATTGCCTCCTTGTCAAAGCTAATATTCTACCAATTATTCCAAGTATAGATCCAATAAACAAACCGTCAAGTGGCGCGGTGGCCCGGAGATATCATTTAGGCCAAACTTTCCAAAACCTCTCCTCTATAAAGCATGGTGAAAATTCCAGCATCAAGGAATAGTAATTATGACTACGGCATTTATCCTAAGAGCTGTTGCCTAAAATTTATTTGAACCTCTTTAGCTATAAAAGTCAAATGAAATCACCGACACGGATGCAGAGAACTGTGAGAAGAATTATTATGGTAACTACAATTTCAATGCTGCTGTGTATCATTGCTACTAATTTCATGATATCTAGATCTGTTGCTGCTTTTAGATCTCCCATTATCACATATCCACATGTAGAAACAACTTTGGCCGTGCTATACAATTTTGTTGTAAGTAGCAACAATAGTAGCGAACAACAACAACAATTAATACAGCAGCAGAAATCACAATCAAAAGTGATTGAAGCCTCAGGTCACTTTGCAAATAACCAAATAGAAAATGATTCAGTAAGTTGGATACAAGGTGGTCTGTGGCATCTGGCAGTATATAATTCGTCTTCTTCATCCACTTCAAATAATATTACTGGAGCTAAAGCAATCTTTTCAGGAAATTTTACTATGGTAAAACCAGATGGATCACAAACACATGAACATACAGTGAGTGATTTTAGATCTAATAATGTGATAATAGCAGGTGGAGACATGATTATAACAGGAATTGGAAATATCTATGAAAATGCTAAATTAAAGTATGGAGAAGTTCCAATAACGGTGCATCTTATGGGAAAACAACATGTGCTTGGTTTGATCATAGATACTGTAAAAACTAATAGCCACTTTGTAAGCAGCCATGAGATGTTTGGTACATTGATTAAAGGTATTGGCCTAGAGAAAATAGAAAAAACACTATCGCAGCAGAAAAATAATAAGGGAATGAATATGAATGGGATGACTATGTAGAATACATAACGAAGAATAACGAAGATATATACTGTGGACATACTCTATTAACAATTCTTTATTTATGGTTTGTATTCTAATAATTATGTCAGCTTGCGGAGATTATCATAGTTAATAAAAGTTTAATAAGGATGCTTTTTTGACGTTGTCCATGAGACAACATAAGAACAGATTTGAGATTGCTGCAATAATTACTGTCTTTGTCGCAGGAGCCTTGATGTTCACGGCTAGCAGTACATACAATATTGCGAATGCACAAGGTAGTCAGCAACAAAACAATGTAGTTAGAGATTCACAAACTATACTTCTAGAAGGCAAAACCATCCCCGCTAAAGATTACATACATCTTTACGATTCAACATCTTACAGGATAACAAACGGTCATATAGCTGCAAAGATTCCATGTGATTCTAAGAATGTGAGTCCACTCAAGATGTTAGTAGGCCAAGCTCCAAATCTAACGCCTGCAGAGCTTCAATTTGTAAAACCACTATCGACACCAGGAAAACTCTGCATATACCATGTTGACATTCCTTCTAAACCAGGCCAGGTTATTACAGATATAGCTATACAAAATCCAACAACTAGTGAGATAAAGTTCCCTTCCACTAGCACAGTAGTGATAGGCGTTAATGAGATTGCTCCTTTGCAGGCTAGCAGTAGTACTGGCGGCAATATGACTATGAGCAAGTGACAATCACCACAATAGCCTGACAAACAAAGCAATAATAATAATAAAATAGCAGGAATAATACTTATTCTTGCCCCCACTATATTTTAGGTTGATATTTTGAAATTAGGATTAATAGGGTCAAACAGATTAATGCCAATAGTGCTAGTCAATCGCTCCATTACACAGACGCAGAGAATCCATTTCCATAGATGTTATCTGTATCAGTTACAGTTCTATTAGTAAAAGCAGCAAAAGATTTAATCTCAAACTTTAATGCATTGGACAAAAGTTGTGTAGATACATTGTCTTCTTCCTGGCTACCCGTGTCCAAAAAGCTTCGAAAGTGTATGTAGC
>JBKPEX010000199.1:0-16979 GCA_046728625.1 Thermoproteota archaeon | reverse complement strand
AAAGAAGAAAGATCTGGATAGAGGCTTATGGATGTTCTTCAAGTATAGCCGATTCTGAAATGATTGCAGGGATGTTGAAAAGTAATGGTTATGATGTAGCAGCTGACGAAGGAGAATCCGACATGAATTTAATTGTTACATGTTCAGTAAAAGATGCCACAGAGCACAAGATGCTGCATAGAATCAGTACACTTTCGAATAGACGAAAGCCGATTATTGTTGCAGGATGCTTGCCTAAAGCGGATCCAGACATTGTAAAGTTTACAAATCCGATGGCCAGCTTATTAGGGCCACACTCCATTGCAAACACCGTCGAGACGGTGAAGTCTGCCTTTTTGGGTAAAAAGATAGTTATGCTTGAAGATTCCATTCACGACAAAGTCAACATTCCCAGAATAAGGAGAAATCCTACAGTCAGTATTGTTGAGATAGCAAGCGGATGTATGAGCCAGTGTACATTCTGTCAAACCAAAATAGCGAAAGGCTACCTGCGAAGTTATAGAATAGGCGATATATGTAGACAAATACAAAATGATGTGATTGACGGTTGTAAAGAGATTTGGCTTACTTCTACCGACAATGGATGCTATGGAAACGATAGTGGATCTAACTTGGTAATGTTGTTGAGAGCAATTACCAAGATCGAAGGCAGCTACAAGATAAGAGTTGGAATGATGAACCCCATGTATATTCCTAACATGATAGATGATCTGCTGGAGGTCTTCTTAGAAAACGACAAGATTTTCAAGTTTTTACATATACCCATACAGTCAGGAAGCGAAAGAATTCTAAGGAGAATGAAAAGAGGACACACTGTTAAAACCTTCACTGATGTGGTTAAGATCTTCCGAGAAGCCATACCTGAAATTACAATTGCAACAGATATAATAGTCGGTTTTCCTTCCGAGACTGAAAATGATTTCCAAGATACGGTATCTGTGATTCAGAGGACAGAGCCGGATATTGTAAACTCTTCCAAATACAGCGCCAGACCGAGAACCGAATCAGCAAAATTTGAAAAAATTAGCAGTGACGTGGTCAAGCAAAGGACCGCTCAAATACATTCGATAATAAAACAGATAGCTTTAAAACGAAATTCGATGTGGCAAAATTGGATAGGCGATATAATTATTGATGAATATATACATTCCAAAGAAGATACACTGATACAAGGAAGGAACTATGCATATAAACCGATTATTCTTACTGCAAACCCAGATTCCTCTAATCATGGGATAGTAAATAAATTTCGAAACAAAATTGGAGATATAGTTAAAGTCAGTGTGGAGAGTTTTTCATACCACGCATTGCAAGGTAAAATGAATTAGATGGCGAGAATGTATTATCAGCTTTTTTAAACAATCTGCATCCTTCTATTACATCATCGAAACTTTTAACTGTTAAAATCTTCTATACAAAGAGGGTTGGTGAATAATGAACAAAAAAAGTGACATGAATAACCATAACTTGGATATTAGGCATCCCCTATTAATAATCGGTATCGGCGGGGCCGGGACCAGACTCGCAACTGATTCTAGTAAATTACTAAACTGCCAATGTCTTCTAATAAGCAATGATAAAAAAGATCTAAAGGAGGATTATCCTTCAATTTATATTGACACTGAAACATGGATCAATCCTTCTAACCACAGGTTAAGGTCATTTGTCCAAAACTTTCAAGACCAGATTAAGTCAGCCATCGTTAGTTTTAGAACCGTCATAATAATGGCTAACTTAGCAGGAAAAGCGGGAATGGCTATGGCACCGGCTATATGCAAGATTGCAAGAGAAAATTCCACTCCTAGTAACGTCTTATTATCGCTTGTAATAATGCCGTTTTGCTTTGAAAAGGACCGACTATTTCAATCTGGAATCTCATTAAAAAGAGTAAGAGACTTATCTCATGCAACAGTAGTAGTAGACAATGATGCCTTTTTACAAAATAGTCCCGAATTGTCTCCTGACGAATGTTACAAAATTACTAACGGTGCAATGTATGAAGTAATATCTTCCATATACGACCAAGCAATAAATCCACAAATGAATTTGCTCTGTACAGGCAAAGCTGATTGTGATAGCACAGTTGAATTGTTACTAAAGGATTCAATATCCATGTTATCGCAAGATGCAGACGCAGATTCAGTAAAGAGAGCTATTCTTTATATCATGAGAGGTGATAAAGTCCCCTTAGGCACACTTAATTCTCTAATTAATAACCTTCACGCTATTTTCAAACATCCCGGAAGTACAGAAGTCAGTTTGGCAATGGTTGGATCTAACAAAATCGCAGTTCACTTGATGGCTGCAGTTGAGGAAAAGACTAGATTCGACGAATATGATCCTCTTGGAGAAATTATTCCTAAGGAAAATACATTAGACTGGGATGAATTGGACTCGTCCCCCGAGATCGATATTAAAATTCCAAACTTGGAATAACATATGTCAGCTGAGACATATAGTTTCGTCTAAAAGCACTATGCTCAATTATCGCATTTTTTTCATAATTGATGCCAAGGATGTTAACGGATGAATTCATGGCTGGAACAATATCTGAAATCTACTCAAAGGCACTAAAATTATTGTCCTTCGTTGTCAGACTGATGTCATGCTATTGGGGTGTGGAGTCTTATTCATGGAAATAGACAATCAATTTTCTCTATTTTATCCTTTATTCTTTTCTAGGCTCTGATACAGACTCCGGTTCGGTAGGCGCCAGAGCTGCCTTGGTGGGTTCATCGTACGTTGATACTATAACCACGTCATCTTCATCCTTTGTCATCCTAACACGTATTTTTCTTGGTGGATTAGCTTTACCTCGGCTCCAAACTTGACGATTCAAATCCTGGTCTATTTTTACGTCGCTGCTCTTCATATTTTTTTTTGCAAATTCCCTAACAATATTCACTACCCTGTCTGTTCTTCTATATTTGGGTGTTAACCAGGCTTTCCCTAGATTGATTGTATAGACCCGGGATAGATTTTCATCAAGATTAGACATCAGCTAACAACCTCCATCTATCCTACATTCACGTCCGTTCTTCTCCATAATCTTCGTTTCGGATTAGTTCTTACATGCCTGTGTGTTCTGATTATTACCCAAGCTGGCACTGGCCTATTCTGCGCTGTACGTCTTAATAATCGTTTTTTGCGAGATGTATTCTTATGCGCAGGCATAAATCTTGTTTCGTTAATCCTCTTTTTAAGTGTTAGTTTGTTCCGGTATTGACCCAAAACTAAACCAGGTATTTAATTCCTGCAAATCAGATCGTCAGTGAACATATAAAATATCTAGGTCGAATCTTTAATCTTCCTACAATGTGATTCCAAATTTATGAGCCTCCAATTACTTCTAGTTGAACAACTAAGGTACAATCTTTAAAAGACAGATTACTTTTCCTGGATTTAAACGGTTTAACTGTTTAACTTGTATTCGCAGTCAGCAATTTTTTGTTGTACCTACCTATTTATGAGGAAAAGATAGATCGAATATTGAATTGAAATTAGCTTCGCTTTATTCAGGCGGCAAGGATAGCACCTTCTCAATTTTTAGATGTTTGGAGTATGGACATGATGTCGTTTGTCTCATTACTTTACATCCGTCTGCTGACGATAGCCTATTGTTTCACTATCCAAATAGTTGGATAACGAAACATATTGCAAGTGCTATGTGTATGCCATTAATCGAACTTGAAATATCCGGCATCAGTTGCAAAGAGAATGAATACAACGCATTAGCACAGGCTATAATAAAAGCAAAGGCAATTTACAATATTGAAGGTATCGTACACGGGGGAATATCAAGCAGATTCCAAAACAGGATATTTGAAAAAGTAGCTGTGGAAAACCAGCTTAGAGTGATATCACCATTGTGGAATATAGAACCATCCAGCTATATGCGTTTATTAGTTGACTACAACTTTGATGTCAAGATCATCAGTGTATCAGCAATGGGTCTAGACAGGTTATGGCTTGGAAAATCCATAGATCTCAGCTCCTTGAAGAGACTGGAATATCTAAGTAAAAGATATGGCTTTAATCTAACATTTGAAGGCGGAGAAGCCGAAACTTTGGTTACTGATTGCCCTCTTTTTAAATACAAGATTAATATCGAGAGGGCAAATAAACGGTGGGATGGTCAGCGTGGAATATTTGAAATACTGGAAGTTTCCCTAGTACCTAAGTAGAAAGAAAAATGCTGGATAATCTACGTACCGGGCTTCGAAGTGCTTTGAATAAAATAGTAGGTGCATCGGATATCAATGAAGAGCTAATTGACTCATTGTGCAAGGACGTACAAAGAACATTGCTACAATCGGATGTGAACGTCAGACTTGTCGTATCTATTACGAAGAATCTAAGAGAGCGAGCTTTGAATGAACAAATACCCAAGGGCTTGTCTAGGAAGGACCACATGGTAACGATTCTTTATGGAGAGGTCTCCAGACTTCTTGGTTACAGTGGTGAAATAACAATTTCGGATAAACCTCAACAAATCGAAGAGCAAGTTATCAGCTACAATCCTAACAAAATCAACATAATCATGATGTCTGGAATCCAAGGAAGCGGTAAAACCACCGTGACCGCAAAGCTGGCTAGATGGTTAACAAAGAATGGTTATCGTGTAGCGGTCATCGGGGCAGACACATGGAGGCCTGGTGCGCTGACTCAACTAAAGATGAATTGTACCAAAATCAACGTTGAGGTTTATGGAAATGAGGGATCTGCAGATCCCATTGAAATTGTGAGGAGCGGTTTGGCTTATTTCACTCCACAAAATCCAGATTTCGTAATTATCGACACAGCCGGCAGACATAAGGAAGAAGCTGGCCTTCTGAAAGAAATGAATAGCATTTATGAAATTTCCAAACCAGATTTAGTGATATTGGTAGTTGATGGAACAATTGGTCAACAGGCATATAGTCAAGCCAAAGCGTTTCATGAGTTTGCTAGAGTAGGAGGAATAATCGTAACTAAACTTGACGGAACGGCTAAAGGAGGGGGAGCACTTGCTGCAACTGCAGCAACAGGAGCTAGAATTCTGTTTATAGGTACTGGCGAACGCATCGATGATCTTGAACAGTTTTCGCCTACCCGTTTTGTAGGTAGGATGCTAGGCATGGGAGATATCAAGGCACTCCTTGAAATGGCTAAAGCTCTCGAAATGCAATCAGATGAACATCAGGTCAAGAGGCTGTCAAGCGGAAAGATGACAATCGAGGATTTTTATGCCCAGATGGAAAGTGTGGGAAAAATGGGATTCAGGAATATAATCGACAATGTTCCAGGTCTCTCCTCTATGATCAAAGACGATCAACTTGATGATCTTCAAGAAAAAATGGAGAAATGGCGGTTTATTATCCAGTCAATGACATTTTTAGAAAGAAAAAATCCTGACACCATAAATGATTCTAGACGAAAGCGAATTGCAAGAGGTTCAGGCATGACAGAACACGACGTAAGAGATTTAATAAAACACTACAGTAATTCCAAAACAATGATGAAACAAGCCAAAGGTCGCCAAATGCATGGAATGCTTAGGAGACTGGGTATTGGTCAGTAGAGGCAAATCCAGAGCGCTAGAAGCAAGCAAACAACTAACTAGAGTATACATCCTGTGCAGAAATTGTTCAATCCGCCAGGGCGCCTTCCAATCCGAATCTGCTAACTTGTTAGCCTACGAGGAAGATTGCTATATTTGCCAGGGACTGATGCATCAGTTAGACTCCATAGTTGGAAATATAATAAGGGCAATAGATGGAAGATACGAATTTGATACATTTCTGATAGGTGCATCAGTGCCAACAGAGATTTACGAACGCGAGGATGAATTGAGGGCTAAATTCAAAATCCACGGCGAGGAGAATATTAAAAATCAATTAACAAGGATGCTTAGGTTGAGGTTTGCGAGCCTAACGACGACAGAGCTTGATTATCTAATGCCTGACCTGCTAATTAATTTGTTAATCCAAAACAAGAATGAAATAAAAATTAACATCAACTCTCGTAATTTAGTTTTGGCTGGAAGGTATGTAAAGAAGTGCCGCGGCATTGTACAGAAACAGACTAAATGTCATGAATGCGGTGGAAAGGGATGTAATTTTTGCGATAATTCTGGTTTATCTGGGTATGACAGTATTGAGGGCGTAATAGCCAAATATCTGATGGCAATAACTAATGGAGAAAGGCTTAGATTTACGTGGGTTGGTAGCGAAGATCGTCAAAGTCTGGTATTAGGTAAAGGAAGACCCTTTTTTGTTAGCATTTCTGATCCGAAAAAAAGAAAACTTGAAATTTTAAAAGTCGATAATCCGTGTATTTCTGCAAGTGTAACTGACAAATTTAAACAAGCTACGATTGGAACTGCCCTTAAATTTGTAACAAAGACAAGAATTTTAGTTTCTTCTTCTCAGACTGTCTCTCCAAAAGAATATAAAAACTTGCATACACTCAACGGCTGCAACGTAAGTTTCCATGGTAAATCGAGGGTTGCTGTTAAAAAAATTTATAATGCATATATCGAGGAAAGTGCCGATAAATGTGCGTCCAACTGCTTCTACGTAACAATAATAGCAGACGGAGGATTGTCTATAAAACAGTTTGTTGAGGGCCGTGAATACATGAAACCTACGGTTTCTGAACTACTACGCACCAATTGTGAATGCGTACTATTTGACGTACTCGACGTATGGCTGAGATAAGCTTTTTTAAATCAATACAGCCAGTGAATGCTCGGGAATGTGTTTGCTATAGATGGATTTTGATCCTCTACTAAAGCTAGAAGAGTTCACGAATAAAGGACGTATTCCCCCGAAGATTTATCAGAGAGTAAAAGACAGATTTCCTATTGCTAGTAAGGGGATTAAAAGAATAGAAACAGCTTGTAACATAAAATATCCGGACTATTATATCGAACCAAGTCTTATTGTCTCTAGATCAGAGATTGAACTTGAGCATTTTGGGATTTTCTTTGCAAGGACTATTCCAATAATAATTAAGTCCGCAAGGCTGGATGTCATTATTCAAATTACTGCCCCATTAATAGCATATGGTTCAGTCGGAACTATTCACGCGATTCTCGCACATGAATTTATACATTATTTGGACCTTCTCAATAGAATGATGAATATGAACATTGTTTCCGATGAGGTGTCAAATACGCTTTTTGAGGAAAGGTATATGGACAATGGCCGTACTTTGGATGCAAGAATAGTCTTCAAACGAGATCGCGGTTTGATAAATCACATAGCAAATAAGTTTCCAGAAGGCTTCAAAGATAACCGACTGGAAGAAAGGGTAATTAATGATTGGATTAAACGAACATTACCTACTATACAAATTCCAATCCATTCTAACACCACGAAAATACCTATTGAACTAATCTCAAAGTTAACCATTGATCAAATTGTCCGCGAAAAGATCCTTGAGTTCGAACATTTAAGAGTAAAATCAAATCAAAACAAGAGCAAATTCTAATGTCCAGCGTTTCCGCTGATCAACTAAGCATAATTAATTATTGTCTTAACAAGATTGCCCGACACTACTCGCTCACGGGAGCTTGTTTGTACGGATCCAAAGTTGCAGGTTATTCGAAACCCGGAAGTGACTTTGATATCATCATTGTTCTTGATAAATACCCTCGGATAGTAAAATACGTCTATATGAAGCAATGCAAAATAAGAATTTCAGCGCTTGTAGTTGACCGTAGGTCATTAGAAAGGGATGCGGCCTCGGCATTCCTAGGAGAATTCGTTATAGGAAGATTACTTCACGTATATGAGCCCATATTTAACCATAAATTGTTTGTTTTACTTGAGACTCTTTATAAGAAAAGAGTAATAATAGAAGAGGTCATCCGAATTATCAACGCCATCAAGGTCCTAGGTACCGAAGTGGTGTTTCCATTAGAATTTATAATGTTTTCCAAGATTAAGCGCAGATCAATAATGTACCCCAACGCGCTTTACAGCTATTATAAAACCTACACAGGGCCTTATGCAGCTAAGAACATAAGAGCTGCCATAGGAGGCTACAAGCGTGCATTAAGCCAAATTTTGTTTGACCAAAAAGGATTGTTGATACAAAGACCTTCCGATTCTATGCTGCAAATAAATGAAAAATTTATGTTGCTAGAAAATGGAGCTGATACTTATGCTCGGGATCTAAAGACTGTAAGACATTTTCAGGGCCTCAGTTCATATCTTGTCCATGTGTATGCAGGTAGAAAAACATTCCAACACATAGTAAAGGAAGTTGAATCTAAAATTAGCCGCCATAGAAGATCTGTAATAAACTTACCAAAGTTTATGTCGTGTCCTTCTGAAGAGTTCTTGAAATTGCCAGAAGGTATTATTATTATTGATGACAAAAACTGGCTTGATAAGGTTTCTACGCACATCGGTTTTCCTCAATACCAAGTAGTGTACAAAATTCAATTAGGAAGTCTCCGTGGCAGATCGTTTTGCTACACCCTAGGAAAGGATAGTCGATCCGATCTTAAGCAATCTATCGTAGTAAAGGATTTATCAAAAGTAAAACCATTGAAATGGCCAATATATAATATATTGGGTTCTTATAAGAAGAGACCAAGGCTTGATCCTATTTTTAGGTTGGGCTGCGAATACAGAGCATTAAGATATATTCGGACCCTTGGCCTTCATAGTCCTTCTATAATATCTGTGGTTATTGGAAAGAAACTCCTGATCACAGAATATATACAGGGTAAAACTGTTTTAGATATCGTTAAGGACTGTTCAAGAAAAGCTGATTATATTACTAACGCCAGTCTGTACTGGCTCAGAAGGTCCGGTGAGCATATGGCAAAAATCCATTCTGAAAAATCCACATTCGGTAACTTAAACCCATCTGATCTTATTGTATGCGATCAGGATCTTTTTTTCACAGGTCTCGAACATTTTAATTTTGGATCAGGAGACCCTATTTGGGATATCGTCTATTTCATTTGTTCCAGTCTAATGCCGGTACGTCACAATATCCATATAACAAGTAAACTTACAGCGAAATTCTTGGAGGGTTATTCAGAAAATATTAATATTAACGAAGTCAAAATTAATCGTAATGACCTGAAACATTACATAGAATCGTTTGAGCCAGCAATCCCTCCACCTACTGTAAATGTAATAACAAAACAAATATCGACATATTTAATGTGATTATCATGTTGGGACCGTCGCCTTATTGTTATTTTTTGTTGCCTTTTTTGGTCTCCTTTTGTGAGAACTCCGTAAATC
This sequence comes from Thermoproteota archaeon, assembly GCA_046728625.1. GTDB lineage: Archaea > Thermoproteota > Nitrososphaeria > Nitrososphaerales > Nitrososphaeraceae > DASQQB01. The sequence goes on along the minus strand of JBKPEX010000199.1, from coordinate 7,731 downwards.
CGCACTTGCCGCACGAGAATCTATCTTTGTGTTGAGCCATAAACACCCCTTTACCACACCGTGGGCAGTCACGTTTTGCCCTAGAAACTTTATTCTCCTGTATAGTGTAAAACTTGTACACTGCAACTTCTCCTTTGGATGATTTCGTTTTTTTATCCCCCGCCATTTCTATTTCTTTCCTTTGCCAGACTTTCTTTTAGATTTAGATTCAGAATTCGAAGATGATTGCTTGGCCTTTAAGCTCTCAGCTTTTTCGCTGTCGATTAGCTTTTTTCTATCATCTTTAGTCATCTTTCTTAGGAACCTGTACCGCGGAAGGTCCTTTTTTGCTTGTCCCTCATTATCATAAATATAAAATTTACCGTGAAAATCTTGTTTTCCAGTTTGACATACCAGAGAGATAGGAATAACCGTGTTGCTATCTACGTTATAGCGTTTCGCGATCAAATCAGCCGCTTCAACTCTCTTTAGCTTTCCTGCGGCATACTTCATTATCACTTGAATCTCTCTACGATTTAATAGGGAATTTTTTTGATCTTTTACGATTAACAGATCCGTACTCAATTCTCTTAGGTATTTGGTTATAGCGTATATATGTATTGTTAAATAACCTTGGTTGTTGAAGTTTATAAGGTTTAAGTGAGTTTCTTAACTGATGAAAACTGAGTCAGCAGTGAGCAAAGGATATAAGACAAGCTATTACTAAAAACGTTACAACGTTTCTCGATAGCCTCCGCTTTGCATAAATCAATAGAATCAACAAATCTGTGCAGTCGTCTAAAAAATGACTCTTTAGTGAAAGAAGATCTAATGCCATAGACGAACATATCGTAGGGGTTAGTATACTCTTCTTCTTCTTCTTCCATCTCCTCTTCCTCTCTTTTCTCTTCCTTTCGGCCCTAATAGTACCAGTGTGTCAACTATTGATTTCACTTTTTTATTCTCACGAGTCCTATTAGAGAACTAATATCACAACGGGTTCGGTGGGCTTCGATCCCACGATAACTGGCTTCGGAGGCCTGTGCTATGAATTACAATCAGCACCCTGTCCTGACTGGATGACGAACCCTCGTTCTTTGTCAGTTGGCTATCTATATAAATTGTCTTTTATAATCGATTTATAATGAGTAACAAGGCAGGGAATGCTTAATTCTATTTTCTATTCTGTCTATGGAACAGTTCTTCGGTGATAATTATAGATGTCGCCGCTGTCTTCACCAATGGAATTGAAGAATCAAACATTTCGTACGAATTATATCGGCTGTCGACTATTTGTTTAGACAAGATAAGATAGAAGCTGCGTATTACAGATATTACAATCTCTGTTAGTATTTATATGAAGTCACTGTGTCTATATTTCTCTTGAAATCTGTTAAGGTTTTTGCAATAGACATTGATGGCACATTAACAGAAAATGGTGGGGGGATTATTCATTTGCCTGCACTTTCAAAACTAAGATCACTCGAGGTATTAGGTTATAATGTGATTTACGTCACAGGCAGGTCATCTTTAGAAGCTTATATTCTTGCAGTATTTGGAGGTACTACAAAGGTCGCTGTGGGAGAAAATGGTGGGGCAATAACAAAAAGCCCGCAGGAACACATACTCTTAGGTAAAAAAGAAGAGTGTATAAAGGGCTATGAAGTATTAAAAAAAAATATTGACGGAGTTAAAATTAAGCCTGTTTTCGAGCGACTGACTGAGGTTGTGTTGGTTAGAACATTCGATATAAAACAAGGCCAGCTGATTTTAGAAGAAAATAATTTACATCTTAATCTGACTGACAGTACTTATGCGTTCCACATTAACCAAAGAGGAATAGACAAAGGAAAAGGACTCAAAGAAGCTTTGAAGATACTGAAAGCCAATCCAGCAGAGACCATTGCGATCGGAGATAGCCAGACTGATGTTCCCTTATTTGATATTTGTGGATATAGCATTGCGTTGGGTCATTCTGAGGAGATTGTTAAAAATAAAGCTAAACATGTTACAACAGCGGCTGCAGGATACGGCCTTGTAGAGGCGATTGACTTCGTTGCTTCAAATCATCTAGGGATCATGAACTAGCATGACATTTAGAGCGTTAAGGATTGAGATTCTTGATGTACTAACTTCAGCTATTCATAACCTTGGATACGACACAGAAGACTTTGATATTTTGGATTCCCCAAGAAAAGAATTTGGTGATTTAAGCTGTAATATTGCCTTCAAGCTAAGTAAAAGGCTTAAAAAAAGTCCTTTCTCGATCGCCAGCGAGATAATCGACAAACAGCTTAAACCGATTTTGGATAGGAGAGGGGAATCACTCATAATGTCTGTCAACGCCCATTCTAGCGGTTATATTAATTTTAAAGCTAATCCTTCTAGATTAACGTCTGCAACAATGAATTACGCACTCGAATATCCAGAATACGGTTATTACAATATTGGAAATAACAAGGTCGTAATCGTTGAGCACACTAGTGTAAATCCGAATAAGGCCCTCCATGTCGGACATATGCGCAATGTGGTACTTGGAGATTCTTTGTATAGGATACTGGAAGCGACAAAGCACAAGACTGTGGTTCTAAATTACATTGACGACTCCGGATTACAGGTAGCCGATATTGTAGTCGGTTTTAAATTCTTGGGGATTCCTTTGGAACCAGAAGATAGATCAATTAAATTCGATGTGTATTGCGGCGATCAAGTTTACTTGAAGGTTAACGAACTTTATAAAAGTGATCCAGCTCTACAAGAAAAAAGAAGAATAGTTCTAAAGGAAATTGAATCGGGAAAATCTGATATCGCTAGATTTGCATCCGAAGTTACTATCCGGGTTCTCAGTGAGCAGTTGAAGACTTGTTGGAGGCTGAAAAGTCACTATGACATATTAAATTTTGAATCGCAAATAATTGCTTCAAAACTGTGGGAAAGTGTGTTTGAATCACTCAAAAAAAAAGGGATAGCAACGTTGCAGAAAGAAGGCAAGAATAAGGGGTGTTGGACTGTAAACACTAATCATGAAGATTGCAAGGTAATAGTTAGGAGTGACGGAACGGCTACTTATATTGCCAAGGACATTCCCTACGCAGCATGGAAGCTAGGGATAATTTGTGATCCATTCTATTATTGTAAATTTGCAGAACAATGGGACGGCTCTGTCGTCTGGTCAACTTCGTTAGACCCTGACCACAATAATCAAAACCATCATTTATTGCTCAAGCAGGCAGAAAGGGTTGTTACGGTAATAGACAGCCGACAAACAATACTGCAGAGAATAATTTCCCAGATAGTACACCAATTAGATACTAATATGGAGAATGACAGGTATTATCATATGGCTTATGAGGCAGTCACATTAAGTTCCGGAACTGCGCAGATGTTAGGTTTTGATGTCGGAGGCAAGCAAGTTATGCCTATGTCTGGCAGAAAGGGTGTATATGTAAATGCAGACTATGTTTTAGACGAATTGCATTCTAAAGCTTATGATGAAGCAAAAACTAGAAACCCCAATATGTCGTATCAAATTCTTGATAATATTGCAGAAAGTATCGCAGTGTCGGCAATTAGGTATGCTATGATAAAGCAAGATCTAGATAAAACTATTACTTTTGACATAATAGAATCTTTGAGCCTTTCCGGAGATACGGGACCCTATTTACAATATGCTTATGCTAGATCTATCAGGATCTTGGAAAAATCAAATGATAAGATTATTAGCAGTCATTATGACTTCATAACTACAGAGGAGGAAATTTCGCTAGTTAAAGAGATAGCGAAATATGATCTTGTACTAGAAGAGGCCGCCACATCATTAAGCCCCAAATTATTGGCTAAATATGCGCATAGACTTGCTGTTCAATTCAATGTCTTTTATGAAAAGATACCCGTGTTATCTGAACGTAGGTCGGAAGTACGAATTGGAAGGTTAGCCCTCGTAAAGGCATTCTCAGTAACACTAAAAATTGTTTTAAATTTATTAGGTATTCCAGCGTTGAAAAGAATGTAATCGATTTGCTGCTGACTCAATAATAAATGGGGACCGGTGACATAATTAACACTTCTCAGATCGTCACAGAATTTACAAGGCATATACGTGTGCATGCCGTCGTTATTTCAAACTCATTCTTCTATTGAAGGCTAGATTTTCTTAACTAATCCTTTAAATTTAGATGGTTACAACTCAAACGTAGCTTACGGTGGGGTGGCAGAGCGGTTATGCGTTCGCCTGCAGTATTGACCATTTACGGAGAGCGAATTTATAAGGGTTCGAATCCCTTCCCCACCTCTCAAATTTCCACTCAACAAACAATGATCTAACCACTGCATCGTCCAGATGATGTTACCTTACGGTCACTGATTTAGCCAAGTTACGTGGATAATCAGGATTGGTATTTCTCCTGAGTGCAAGATAGTATGCTAGCATTTGAAATGGTATTACTTCAACGATTGGATACAAGGAATCTTTTACCTTTGGTATCGGTATATAGTGGTCATAAACATCATTTCTTTTATCCGAGATTCCAATCACCGTTGCACCTCTTGCCTTCAGTTCATGAGCATTGGTTATTATGTCATCAAATGTTGCATCATGAGGATTGATTATTATTACAACAGAAGTAGTATCGATCAAGGCTAACGGTCCGTGCTTGAGCTCACCGGCCGCAATGCCTTCCGCATGAATATAGGTTAATTCTTTTATCTTCAAAGCACCTTCTAAGGCGACTGGATAATGTAAGGATCTGCCTAGTATGTAGATGTCTTTGACTTCTCTCAGATGTTCCGTTATTTTTAGAATATCGTCCTCTATTAACATCACAAGATCTATTGCTTTTAACAAATCTTCTTTATCAGAAGTAATTCCAACGGAGTTATTGGACAATATGTCAGCAATTTGATATATTACTGATAGCTGTGCAGTAAAGCTCTTTGTCGCGGCTACCCCAATTTCAGGACCAGAATTTACGTTTAAAAAACAATCGCTCATTCTTGCCAACGACGATGTGGATACATTCACAATAGAAAGAATCTTTGATCCGTTTTCCTTTGCCATTTTCACAGATTGCAAAACATCTGCAGTCTCACCACTTTGAGAGATCGCAAGTAGTACAGAATTATTGTCTATAGGCTCAAGAGCATATTGAAACTCACTTGACATGACTGTCTCTGCTTTTAACCTAGCAAACTTTCTAAGAATATGCTTTGCTATTAATGCGGAGTGATAGCTAGTTCCACTACCCGTAATGTATAAGCTCTTTGAATCTGATAGAAAGTTGCAGAAAACCCGTAACCTCTCTCTGTCCTGGTTTAACGCTTTCATTATCGTAATGTTCTGTTCGTGTATCTCCTTTAGTGTATGATGTGCATATTTTCCTTTATCTGCGGCGCCTAGTTCCCAAGCTACCTTAGTAACCTGACGAGATACGCTGAGACCAGTAGAGTCAAATAACTCTAGCCCCTTTCCCGTAATTATTGCCATGTCCCTGTTATCCATGAAAATAGCCTTGTCTGTGTATCTTATAAATCCCAATACGTCGCTTGAGATGAAAAAACCGTCATCGACGATGCCTATAATAAGAGGTTCATCGTATCGAGCCCCGGCGATGCTGCCACACTCGAACATTGCGACAAAAGAGTATGCGCCCTTAATCCTTCTACAGGTTTCCATTACTGCGTTTTTTATATCATTTTCTTTATTGTAATTTGATTCTAGTAAGTGAGCAATAACTTCACTATCAGTATCGCTTTGGAACTTATGACCGGATTGGATTAACTCCTGTTTTAATTCTTTATAATTTTCTATTATTCCGTTATGAACAATGGCTATGTTCTGTGTACATGAGTAATGAGGATGTGCATTCTTGTCAACGATTCCTCCATGTGTTGCCCATCTTGTATGCCCAATTCCAATAAGGCCGGGCATAATTTCCAGATTAAGATTACTAGTTACTTCGGCCACTTTGCCTATCCCTTTTCGAACAAGGATTTTACCGTCATCAAGTGTGGCTAGCCCTACACTATCGTAACCTCTATATTCCATTTTCTCTAGGCTTTCCACCAATATTGGTGCAACCGCGGACCGGGTGGCCTTATAACCTATAATTGAGCACACGGAAAATATAAACCAGTAAGCCTTAAAACGTTTATGTAGTATTGATTAATACCGTTAACCAAATCAATATAACGGTCTGGCTTGGCTGTTCCGCTACATTCCGGCAAATAATTGAAAACCACTCTAAAGCGCTCTTTACCAGTAAATAACAATATATAATTGTCTTAACGAAAGTTTGTGTAATGTTGAGGGTAAAGGATCTAGTATATGAGGAGAATAACAAGATTTTAGGGAAAAAGATAATCGTGTTTGATAACGTGCAAAGTATGCGTATCCTGTCTAATCCCCTGACTTGGCAAATAATGAAGCTAATATCAAGGAGGCCTATGTATCCGGCACAGATAGCAAAGGAACTCGGGATACATGAGCAGAGTGCATATTATTACATTCATAAACTAGTCAGGATTGGTGCTATACAGGAGAAAGCAATCAGTCATGTTAGGGGAGGAACAGCGAGAATTTATGAGCCCTCAAGTTATTCATTTGGAATAGAAATGGAATGGGGACAAAAACAATTTGATGCCCCTATAAATATCAAAAAACAATATTCTCATGCTAGGAAATTTTTCAGTGAATATACGACTGGCAATTCATTTAATGGTCTCATAATAGTCGGTGCACCTGACTCACATGGACCGTACAAATCCTCCGCAAAAGATGGTCATTATGCTGTACAGCTAGCATTCTTTCTAGGAACTATCTGTAACGTTCCACCTGAATTTGTCGTAAAGTTAGATGTTAACGCGAAGGCAGAGAAAGTCATACATGAACAAAATTTGATCTGTATAGGTGGTCCCGGAACCAATATCGTGACAGCGGAATTTAATAGATATCTTCCCATAAGTTTCAATGACAGAAATTTTTGGTTAGGATTAGTCGATTCCCGCGGTAAACTATACAATTCAGACAATCAAGGCCTAATTGCTAAGATAAAGAACCCCTATAATGAAAAGCGAACCGTTATTGTCGCTGCAGGGGTAAGGTCGATTGGAACCAAATCTGCTATCATTGCTCTAACAAACTATAGTCACGACATACTAAAAAAGTACGATTATGATGACAAGTGGGCTCTAGTAGTGCAGGGATTTGACATGGACGCAGATGGCAAAATAGACTATGTAGATATAGTTTCAGAGGCGCAATAGCTGTCGAAGTTTATAATTTCAAGTATTTGGAGCAACATCAGTTGGCACATGAACCAAGATCATTTTCTCCTCTTCTCTCTTGACAGAATATCCAGGAACATTTATGATGCGCTCTCCTACGCTTACATGACCATGAACTACTACTTGCCTTGCTTTATAAGGCGATTTTGTCCCAAGTCTTTTCATGACTATTGTTTGAAGCCTTCTCTCTAGCAAATCTTCGTTCTTCAGATTTAATATATCATCCAGTGTAGCTGACTCAGTGACCAGACCATATCTGTTGAGATACTTTAGCAATTGTACCTCTTTGTCATGTCTAACATCAGGGGGTAGAGCTAACAATGCTCTGGCTTGATTCCTAATCCTGGCAACTTTAGTTTGTGCTTGCCACAATTCCCGTTTGTTCCTCAATCCATAAGAACCCAAAACATAGAGCTCAGAATTGAGCTGATCGGTTGTCCAAATTCGTCTCGGCCTGCGGTAGGTTTTCTT
>JBKPEX010000358.1:0-1569 GCA_046728625.1 Thermoproteota archaeon | reverse complement strand
CTAAGGAAAAACGCAACAATAAATCATGTGTTTGCTTCATTCAGATTAGATATCGCCAGAGGGTTTAAAAGTCTATTGACTATGATTCATGCTTAACGTTCCAATAACTAAAAATAAGAAAGTAAGCCAACCAATATAATGAAGTCTCTGTCAGTACAGGAGAGCACTTACAAACGTCTTAACTCCTTGATGAAGGAACTGATGCATGATCGGAACAGAGATATAAATTACGATGAACTTATAAATGAATTAATTGACAGCTATCAAGAAACCAACTGGAGCCATTTTGGTGCTGGAGCGGGCGGCGGGTAGAGTTGCTATGCTAGCTAATGACTCTAAGGCCTTCTCCAACTTTGCGTTGTTGACAATTTTAACAGTTGGCACAACGTGGTTCTTTATTTGTAATGTTAACGTCGTCCATGCAGAGAAGGATAATTCTATCGTTGTTGTCAAAGATAACATCTTGAGAGATTCTGCTGGTAATAAGGCAATCGTAGGAACAGTAAAGAATAACGGACTCGCGCCTGTTAAAGTCAACATAGGAGTAGAAACTATCACAAAAAATGAAACAGCCTCTAAGCCGGCTACAGTACTTATCCCAACCTATGCCAGTACCATTTATCCCCACGGCGAAACACCATTTAAATTCACAATCGACAAAGATAAGACGGTTATCAGCAAGCCCTTCCTTATGACGAAGATAGTTCAATCTAGCCCTTCCTATGACGTTATAAAGCTTAGCTATTCTAATTTGCCTATTGGGAACAATAAAGCTTTAACAGGAACAGCAACGAACGTAGGCCCCTTCGAAATGAGGGGTCTGAGTGTATATGCAGCGGCAAACGATATTAGAGGCAATCAAATTGATTCAGTTAAAAGCACCAAGATCACTGCTATCAAACCGGGACAAACTGTAGCATTCACTGCTATACCAGACACCATACTAAAGTCCAAAATATCTTATTTTAGCTGTGCGGGATTGAGTTTTCTTGACCCTATAACCACCTTAAAGACAGCAGACGGGAAATATATAGCATACGACTTGCAGGCAACAGCCAAAATAAGTGATATTAGATATGATGAGCGATCAAACGGTATCACATTTGGGATAAGGCATTATAACCCGCAGGGTGGTATGGTGGCTCTGAAAATCCCTGAATTTGCAAAAAAACAATTGATATCCGTCCAATTAGATGGTAAGCCTTACTCTAAAACAGAGGTAAACAAGGATGGTAGAACTATCTCCATAAATATTTTTGTCCCCCCACAGGATCACCAGCTGAGAGTATTGGGAATAAGAGATGTGGGATCCTAAGATTCATATCTTAGAACAAAAGACAGAATAAGAGTTCTAACCTTTCTATAATAACTGGTGGAGAAGGAATTCATGTTCCAGGACAATCGGCGTTCCTTCCGTCGGGAACAAGGCGGAAAAATAAATGATTTGTGCCAAGACAGCAGAGGGGAAACTATTTCTCTCCTTACAACGAGCAAAAAAAGATCTGCAAACAGATTACTTTCCTCTGATACTTGTATACTAGGTGTCCGTAAGTTTAACATTTGCACCTG
>JBKPEX010000172.1:0-2188 GCA_046728625.1 Thermoproteota archaeon | reverse complement strand
AGAGGATAAGACAGGAAATAAAAAGTGGAAAGATAAGGGGATCTGGTACGATCAGTGGCCTATTGTATGCGTATCTTTTCCATGAAATGAAGATCACTAGATACCATTAAATCTCGAATAATTACAAGATTTATTTGCTACTATTAATGTCATTTTACAAGCTATATCGTTTTTAGTTTATTATATCACAATTAATGTAGGATCGGCAATTTAGGCATTTTAAAATCCTTCTTTTAGATTTCCTTGCAGCTTAAACGTCACTAATTAGATGTCTAGCCATAGTAATTAAAAATAGAGCAACGGTTCTTGTGAAATCCAAAGACATATCATACCTTGGTAACGAGATGGTTAATATTTGACTTTTTATATTTATAAGATTCTATAGTAATGCTGACTCGTTATAGTAGACGGTTCAAAATAATACTTGTAATGGAGACTTCGGTATATTTGCCTGACAACTGCTACACAAGGTACAAACAATACAGATACTACATTTCCTAGCGCTAAGGGAGTAGTGAAACAAAGTGATACATTTTTGCCGATAGTATAGTTAAATTAATCAATATATTATTAAAATAGCTTATGAGATCGTGTGAAAGGTGTGGCAGAGTAATGTTTTATTCTCTGAACTTTATTTTTTCGAAGGCTATCTGTAATGACTGTTATTTGTCAATAAAAACTCTTCAAGACAAATCAAAAAGGAATAATAATACAGCTTAAAACGCTATTTAATTTGTTATATTTGTCTGGAGCCACATTTTATACAGAATTTGTAACTGGGTTTCATCTTGAAACCGCAATCGGTACAGAATCTTTTTTCAGAATCCAACGAATCTCCATCCAACGATGTTCTATTTGGCTGTAATTGGGGCGACGATGAATTGTAAATCTCCGTAACTGCGCCACTAGGCTTAAATGTTTCATCAATATCGGGCATGAAATCAGAATGCTTCTTGCCTCCTTTTTCATCTTTTTCTTCCAAGTAAATGAGTAGTCGTGGAGCCCGACCTTTACTTACGGGGTCATCAACAATCTCGCCTAGCCACAGTGCAAACTTCTTAAGGGTCATCTCTGGAGTAGAGAAGGTTAGGGAGTGAGTAGACATATACTCCTCACTTGCAGCTCTACCGTTGAATACTCTCATTATGAAAACATACCATATGTGACTTTTAATTATTGCGAATTACCACATCTACTACAAAATTTTGCTTTCTTGGGTATAGTTACTCCGCAAACAATACAATTTTTTGTCTCCCCTATTTGGCTGCTAATTTGTTTTCCTCCTCCTCCTCCCGTTTTTTCATCCTGTTTGGAAAAGGCTCTTTTTATGTCGATATCAACTGGCTTTAATTTAGGTTCCTGTTGCGATAGCGGCTGTGGCATAGTGTCACCGCCACTACCAACATTCCCGCCTGCATTTACAAAGCCATCTATTCCGAATCCTACTTGGGATCCAGATGAGGAGGCAATTCCACCTGTGGGGCTTTTTATTGATGTACCCTTATCCATTTTAGATTTCATTTCAAGAATTACCCTTATGGCAAGGAAATTCATCGCTGATGTTGCAATTAAATAATCTCCAATACTAGCGAAGAACTCCTTTTCATTTATTCTCCCTTGCTTGTATAATTGGTTTGAATCTATAAAAGACTCGTATTGATTTTGAGTCTCATCAATAAGCTTTTTTAATTTCTCAGTTAGGCCAGAAAGAGCATCTACTCCGAATGACATTGCTAAATTTGTGAGGGTCTTGTGAGCTTAATAAAAGTTTGAAGTCTTTCTTAGTCATCCATCATCTAATAATTAGGTGTTTGTAAAGGAAGTATCCTGTGCCTTAGGACTGAAAAGATTGGATGTCCAAATAACATATTAATAACCACATGGGTAAGTTCACGTTAATTTATTATTGGAGGGATTGTCTAGACTGGTTAGGATACCTGCCTTACACGCAGGTGGTCATGGGTTCAAATCCCATTCCCTCCATACTAGTAACGGATTGACACTCATTCTTTAGAATGGTAGAAGCAAAATTTGTATGAACTAACTATGGGTGTATTCTATTACCTTAAACTATTTTCAAACACATATAGCATGGCAGAGGCGCTAGTTTTCGATTCACATTATCTATAAAGACAGCTCTTCATCAGTAAGTAACGATTTGTGTTCCTCTTGTTTTTATGATACCTAC
>JBKPEX010000157.1:0-3296 GCA_046728625.1 Thermoproteota archaeon | reverse complement strand
GATACTTCACGGAAATGAAAGAAATTTCAATGATTCTATTTTGAATACTCGTAAAGAATTTGTTTTAGTAAAGATCGGCGGTATTACAGCTGACAAAGCTGGTTTTAGGGAGTACAATTACATTAACTAAATCAATATTTTTATAAAATACCATATGTGATATATTTGCTAAATAATCTGAAGGGAAGGGATTAAAAATTATATCCCAGATGAATTCAAATAGTAATACTGAGTGTACCAACGGACTCCTTCTTTATAGAATGTAGTGATCATTAAATGGTAGAAGTGCAGGCAAAAAAAATAATTCTGCTTTTCCAATCTATTTTACAACTTAAATATGTCAAAAGGTCGGGTTGGATATCAAAAGTTCAGGTGCCTAATCCTGAATCTGTAGGAGATCACACATATTCCATGTGTACAATAAGCATGATTTTATCAGATATACTTGGACTTGATACAGAGAGGATCATGAAAATGGTACTCCTCCATGATTTAGCCGAGTCTATTACGGGGGATTATTCGCCTGATGAAATTTCTAAAAAACAGAAACTAAAAGAAGAAAATAAAGCAATGAATTCTATTCTAACTAATATACCGTTTAATATTCGATCACATTATAAGGAAATATGGAAAGAATATGTGCTCAATAAAACAGAATCAGCTCGTTTTGTGCATAGGGTGGATAAACTAGAAATGGCTTTACAGGCAAAACGATATGCCAAAGATAATAGTAGTAATTCCAGTGATTCATTTAATCAATTTTTCGAATCTGCTAATAGTTATATACAACTTAATAAGCCCGATCTTATAATGGGCATTCTAGATCATATAATGTCCAGTTAACAATTGTCTACTTATTTGATACATAATTAAAATTTTGATTCTATTGAATCTGTTAGTGTTTTCTGGGTGTTGTAAATTGGGTAGTGATTTGGGTTCATACATATTCTCAATTACACTCATATCTGTTTTTGAATAGGTAAAAACCTTCGGCGGCACCTTACTTAAACCACTTCATTTATTTCCGTAACAGCTTGAAGGCATGATTTCCATTATTTGTTTTGAAATAATACGTAATCCATAACATTGCAAGTGGTTCTAAAAGACGAGCTCCTTCAATTCCTCCTATATCGATTGTCTCCCAGCCAAATTTTGCAAGGAAGTTATCTGTCACTACTTTCTTAGCTTCGTCATCATTTCCACATATAAACATAGTAGGTGGACCTCCTCGTTCTTGATGAAAGTCTGGATGTACCATATGAATATTGCCTACAATATTGAATGCTTTAACAACTTTGGCATCAGGCAGTAAACGCTGAACTATTTCACCGGCAGAATCGGTATGACCAACAGAAAGCTTAGGCGGCATACCCTTGGAAAAATCCAACGGATTAGTAACATCAATCAGAACTTTTCCAGCAAAATTCTTCGAATCAGCCATATTTATGGCATTAGAAGCTCCATCCCACGAAGTTGCAAGCACATTTAGTTCCCCAAATAATGCTGCTTCTGCAAAGCTTCCTGCTGATACTACTGTTGTTGTAGTCGCAGACGTGTCTTTGGTTATTTCTTTTTCCACTTTCCCTCCTTTATGATTGGCGATCCACTCTACAATTTTTTCTTGGCTCGCATCGCGTGTCCCAATCTTGACTGTATGTCCAAGTTCAATGAACCCCTCAGCCAACTTGCGGCTTACATCACCTGATCCTAAAATTCCAATTTTCATAACTGTAACTTAAGGTACAGAATACATGAGACATAATAAATTAAGCAGTTGAATAAGAAAGAGGGTGTCTTTGGCTAAGCCACTGACGCTAATTCCTTGTTTATGAATTCCTGAAATGCGGGATCAAACCACTTCTCTACTTCTATGTTATTTTTCCATATTTCCCTGATGGTGCCATGTCTAAAGCACTTTTCATCTAACGCACCCATCCTGTCCATTCATTATCACTTACTACTCCTCTTTGGCGCATGTGATAAACATGTGCAAAGGTATACAATATAAGGTAACTGTATACTACTTCTGAAGTCAGATCTCGTTCGACGTTGTTTACAACCCTTATTAGTTCTGGTCTTTCAACTCCCATTTGTGTAAGTCCATGTATTCTTTCGTCCATGTCATTCAGAATCTTTGTTTCTATATCAACAGATAGTGCCTGCATTTGCTTTTTTGAGAAATATAAGATTACAAACAGCGTAGCTATTATTCCAAGCGCTTCTGCCATGCTGAAATATTCGGCTATACCAACTTCAGTCATATTATTTCTATATTATAAAAAATAAGAAGGTATTCATAACAATATCTCGTCTATATATATATTTGTGCTATAAAGTCAGAAGTCCGTTGTTAAAAAATATCCTTTGAGCAGTTATCCGGTCTGCTTCAGTTGAAAGTAACAACTTTGCTAGATGGACAACGTCTGCTATCTCACGAGGTAGTCGTCCCTTGACAAATTGTGGTAGCAGTGGTGCTGGTTGCACTAATGGATGTGACACTTCAACAGGTCCTACAGACATATGCTACCCTTCCAATCCCTGATTTCGATTGACGTATCCTAATGCTTTCTGCGCTTCACACGCTAGAGGTGTGGGTCGTAATAAAGAAAACAACAACCGAATCACCATGATATACAGTAAAGACTTCTGTGTCTTTGCAAAGTAAGCCATGAAGGTCTATCTTTCCAAAACCTATTTGTTTATAGTTAGTAGTGACATGCTTGATTAAACTGAAGCCATTTCAGCTTTAAGCTTTCGCTCATTAGGTAATTCAATCATTAAATTACCTTGGGGAAAATATTCATCAGGTTATTCCGTCGCTCTTCGCTTTTCTTCTAGCTTTTGTTCTATGAACGGCTTAAATTCGGAATGTTTGAACAGTGCAGAATACTTGATATTGTTTTGTTTTAACACATTTGGCGTACCTTCTTCTCTATCTATTACGCAGACTACACCTTTTGGCGTAATTCCTTCTGCATTAACTGCCTTTATGGAATCCATCACACTTTGACCTGAAGTAATCACGTCGTCAATTATTACAACGGGCGGAATCATGTTTCCTTCAATTTTATTTTGTAATCCGTAGCCTTTTTGTGTTTTTCTTATGAAAAATCCGTTAAGTCCCTTACCGTATTTACCATCCTCTGTACTTTTGTATACTACAGCAGTCACTAGTGCAACTGCACCCATCTCCATCCCGCCTACTGATTTTGGACCGTATTTAGATATCTCTGTTAGCAGTAAATAACTAAGAAGATGTGCTCCCTCTTGCTGAAGTGCGATGCGCTTTATATCGT
>JBKPEX010000067.1:0-3243 GCA_046728625.1 Thermoproteota archaeon | reverse complement strand
CTCTAAAGGGATATGAGAAGATGCTAAGAGCCAAATGATAGGAACCTCCCTTTACCACAAAAGATACAATATCCAGTTTGGAGAATGTTTTCATACAATAAATAAAAAAATGAAGGCATTTATCATGGGTTCAAGCCCACTCTAGTCCACTCACCTTCGATAGATTAATTTGGACTATGACATCCTGGAGTATGTCCTAATGCCAGATTGCCCCCCTGCCCCATCCGTGAAATCCTTCTGCTTTAGGATATCCGTATGTTCCATGCCTAAATCCTTCTGCCAATCCATGCATTCCTTCATGCCCAAACATTCGTCCTAGTGTACCAAAGGAAGCGGCTGTTTGTTGAGTTTGAGAACTGTATAATACTTTACCATTTCCAGCATCAACTATTGTCACGTACCCTGTATGATTTGAAGGATTCACTGCAAAGAATGTGTATACTAGATACCCCTGCACTATTCCTAAATGGCCTCCTACTGTAGTACTATTCGAGATCTGTTTTCCTGCGATATCGGCAGCTTGTGAAAAAGATATTTTAAGATTATCTTTGATAATGTTTTTTGTAGTCTGTACAACGTTTATCGAACCAGTGATCTTGGGAAATTGTCCATATCCTGAAACTGAAGCAGTTGTATTTGTTGATGACTGTACTGCAGAAACAGAGTATATCGCTGGATAGACCACCAACATTCCTGTCAGAATGATAGCAACTGCTATACTTGTATATACAAGCATTTTTTTGCTTACAACCTTTGAGTGTATCGTTGTCATTGTACGAAAGATTGACAGAATTTTTATTATAACTATTGTTTACCTATGACACGTAACTTAGTTACGTCAAGTCTTATATTGTTCTTCAAATGTCACGTAATTATAAGTACAAAAAACAGGAAACAATCTTCTTAAATGAATAGTCTCCAACTATCTATAATACTACAATTGAGCTAAAATTGGTCCATGAGTATCGAGACAGGATTTACATAAGGAAGGACATTATGTTAAAACTTTACGAATACGGAGAGCTTAACCAAAGCAAACTCCTAAGCTATTGTGGACTGAATAATGTGAAACATAAAGAAATAATTGATGACTTGGTAGCAAAAGAACTCATAGCAAGAATGGCTGAGCCATGGGGAAATAAAATCATAATAAAATACAAGCTTTCAGAGAAAGGAAGAGAGATTCTAAGACAAATACTAGAACCTTATGAAGCACTATTTCCAAGAAAACAAAAGAGAGATGATTAATCTTTACGATGTTATTTAACGATGACTATATCATGTTAGAGCGACATACGTAACAAAGTTACTACACTGTTTTTAAAATAAAGCTAATAGAGAAAATTGTGACGGATCGATCATCATCAAACGATAATACTCAACCAAAAGAAAATCTCTTTCAGATAATGGATGGTATAATATACCATCTAAACAGGACTAAGAAGATGTTTATTATAATGATCCTCTCCATCATGATCATTCCGCCAATATCTTTTATTGTCACCTTTGCAATATTTGGACCTCCATTTCCAGTTGATCGTAGTATGATACCACATGAGAGGTTTGGTGCTCACGGCTTTGGCCTGGGCTTTGCTACAGCACGTGCAGTACCGTTTATAATCTCTTTAATCTGGTTAGGAATAGGGATAAGACAGTGGTTTGTACTATCAAAGTGGACTAAGAAGTATAAACTATACAGGGAATTACAGAAGAAGATCGATGAGAAATTAGATTTCGATCAAGATATAAAGTAGTAGACGACGGCTACGCTATTCTAACATTTCTTTTATATGGTTAGTAAACACAAATTTGGCAAAGATCATCCAGAATTACAGATAGATGCACCAAATAAGGAAGCTATAGAAAAACATTACTACAAATATCGATTTAAGTGTGAATGGATCAAAGAAGTAAAATCAACCACCACCAGCTGTATTACAATTGGAAAGTATCCATGCTACATGTATAATGAGATGATGGTTCTTGCTTTGCAAGGCATCATTATGTATATAGAATATGAGCATAGGAATAGTTTTTATAGAAATTGATTTCTCTTGGCAATTCATCATAAATGAGTTTAATTGTTAGACCCATAGAGCACAATGATGCAGAGATCTGCGGCAAGATTGGATATGAGGCGCACAAAGCCATATCTTCAGCTCATGGTTATCCTTGTGAACAGCCTTCTGAAGAATTTGGCATAGGACTTATCAAGATGCTCCTTGACAATCCAAATTCATGGGGGGTCCTAGCAGAGCGGCAAGATAGAATATTAGGAAGCATATTCCTTCATAGATTTCCTCCTTCACCTGTGGCAGTAATAGGCCCACTTACAGTCCATCCTTCTGCAGAGGGTGTTGGTATAGGTAGAAACTTGATGGATGCTGCTCTCACTCAAGCTCACAAACAAAACTATGACCAGATTAGATTAGTACAATCACCAAGTCATATTCGTTCCTTTGTGTTGTATTCAAAATGTGGATTTATCCTTCGTGAGTCTTTATTTTTGATGCAAGGACAGCCACTAAAAAAAGATGGGAATAATAATACGGGCACTGCTGATATCCTGTTAGTTAGCGATGACAAGGATATTTCTGCATGCAACAAGCTTTGCAAGTTAGCACACGGATTTTCAAGAGAAATGGAATTGCGTCAGGCAAAAGATCAAGGTGTAGCTATCATGATACAACGAGGGGGCGACATAACAGGCTATGCAGCAGGTATAGGAATACTTTGCCACGCGGTCGCAAAATCAAATGAGGATTTAAAGACATTGATAGCTAATGCATCTACAATCCTTGGTCCAGGTTTCTTTGTACCTGGCCGGAATCACGAAATAATTAAGTGGTTACTTGAAAATGGATTTAAAATTGGTTGGCCTGCAAACCTTATGACTATTGGTCCCTATCAAGAACCATTGACGCCTTTTCTTCCATCTTTGGCATATTGAATGAATCATTGTATGCAAAAATATAGTATCGTACAAATAACCACCTAGAATAAGTAGAACAAATAAAATATAGGAGAGTCTATATATTGTAATCATTATCGGTAGCCGAATCTATGGCCTCTTATTTGTGTAGATAATGTTTGTGCACAACCATACATTACATCTCAATAATGATTACATAACAATGCGAATAAAAAAGATGATACATAAAGAAATGTAGTGCCAGTATTAGCACATTGTATGCATAAAGAACGTGACAAAAGAAGTATTTTCTATAACCTTAATAAGGCTTA
>JBKPEX010000110.1:0-4975 GCA_046728625.1 Thermoproteota archaeon | reverse complement strand
AGCCGTTATATTTTTCCGCATTTTGTTGCCCTGGGTCTTCTTGTTTCTTCCTTGCAGAGACTGTTATATATCCTTCCTGTGTGAATTTAGCAGCGTTAGTTAATAAATTCCAGATTACCTGTGTTATTCGAGTTCTATCCGCTTCAACAAAGATGTCTCCGTCAGGAAAATATAATACTTTTAACCTTCCCAGTTTTGTCTTTTGGATTTCGTTTGTGATATCTTGTATGGCAGCGCTTATTATCTCGTTGAGATTTAACGCTTCCTTTTTGAGTGTCAGCGCCTGACTTTCTATCTTTGTGACGTCCAAAATATCTTCTGTGAGCCTTTGTAATCTCTTAGCATTTCTCAATATAACGTCTAAAAGTTCAAGTTGTTCTTTGTCCTTTATTTTACAAGATAGGACCTGTGATATTCCTAAAATCGGTTGGATAGGAGTTCTTAATTCATGAGCTGCTATATTGATAAATTCATCTTTCATTTTGTCTGACTTTTTCAGGGCCTCAAAACGGTTGTATTCATTCCAAAGTAATTCGAAAAACGATCGCGAAGAATAGACATTCACCTTACTGTTCGAATATGACACAAAACCAATCGCCTGAGTAAAGTCTTCTGCGGCTGGATCTTTTAATTCAAATCTGAGCAACTTTTTGTTGTCCACTATAAGTAAACCTGAATGGGAACTTCCTCCATCCAGGATCTTGATGTCAGGGGCATTTTCAGTGATATGCTTTACTACATGACTGTTGATCTCGGAGATCGGGAAAATTATTTTTATTTGGGCTCCTTTTTTCACTGAAGCTTCCATCAAATTATTTAGCACGCCCAATTTGTCTGCTCTAAGAATAGCTTTGCTGTTAGCGAAAAGTACTAGGGCCTCGTTTTGTATAGACTTGGAAAGTTCAATGTAGACGTCTGTTGCTTCTTTGCTATCGGTAATAACTTCAAGAAACTGTGGTTCTTGGCCCTGTTCTAACTCGTATATTTTTTCCTGTGCTGAAGTCGCTTTTTTCCAAAGAGCCTCAAATATGGATTTCTGTTGCTCTACGACTTCCTTTATATTACTATAGATTGCCTGCTGAGGCTCATGGAATGTGATAGAGCCCATGTATTCGCAGTCATTTATTGCAAAATTAGCCTCAATTTCATCTAAATGTCGAAGTTCGACTATTTTTGTTAATTCTTTGCAATAAACTAGATTCTGAGTTGTGATTTCGAAAACGAACCTTTGTCTTAGATTGCGCTTTTGTGATACTAATCTTATCATTTCCTCTACCGTTTTATATGAAATGAAATTCTGCGGGAATTTAGAGTTACCACAAACATCTATTGTATTCGCCGCGTTCGAAAAAATGTCTAGTAATCCATTTATCGTCTCAATACCATGTAGTACCCTAGTCTTTTCATTCGTCGTAGATATTCCAAGAAGTTTAGAATCTATGTTCTAAATAAACATATCACAAATGCTAGCGTTTAAGCATGAGATTTGGGACAAAGCGGCCTTAATTGATTTTTCGAATCAATTTCTCAGAGACAGTTGCTAGATCGGGGTCATTTCCATTTAATTGATGTAGGAGTGTCGAAATTGCGTTCAGCAGATTTTAACTCGTGAATATTGCGTTCTAGTGGAAGACTAAAATGAAATGTAGAACCACCACCGCCATCAGCATTGTTATCAGCCCATATCTTACCACCGTGGGCTTCAATGATACTTTTAGAGATGAATAATCCCAGTCCAGTCCCAGAAAAAGATTTTGAAGCAAACTTGGTAAATAGTTTAGGCGAAATCTCTGGTTGGATTCCTTGGCCAGTGTCTCTGACACTAATGATAACCTCTGAATCTTTTAAAGTAAACAGCACTTTTATGCTTCCTTCTGTGGTGAATTTCAGAGCATTTGATAAGAGATTCGAGACAACCTGAGAGATTCGAGCCCTGTCTGCGGAGACAAAAATATTCTTTGGCTCATAGATGATTTTTAACCTTTCGTTGTTGTAAGAGAGATTATTTACTGTCAAGTCATTGATACAATTTATAATTATATCATTTAGATTAAGCAATTCTTTATTTAAGAATAATTTGTGACTCTCTATTTTCGTAACATCTAATATATTCTCCGTAAGCCATTGTAACCTCTTTGCATTTCTTGTTATTACATCGACGTATTGGAGCTGCTGACCTTTTAGATTAGGTCTCATGATCTCGGATAAACCCAGTATCGGTTGAATAGGAGTTCTCAATTCGTGAGCAGCCACGTTAATGAACTCGTCTTTCATTCTATCTGAATCTTTTAACTTCTCATATTGAGAATGTATTATTTCTTCTCTTTGAATTAGATCATTATTGGCTTGCCTTAGTTTTGCATTATATTGAATGCTGGATAGCGCCAGGCCAATAATATTTACGAAGTAACCAGTATCCTTTAACACGTGAGCTACGTTATGTGCTGTGTCAAAAGACTCAGAAGAATATGACATTATAATTTGCCCAAAAATATCTATCACAAGGGAACCAAGTATTCCTTTGTAAAATACATCGCTTTTTTTATAGAGTTGATTTTTGTAAAAGTAAAATAACGCTACCAAGAATAAGACAAGCCCGGGGATCTCGTACGGTCTAACTATTGCAAAGTTATCCATTACCGAACCAGGAAAAACTATGTATAATGAGCTAACAGCGGCAGCGGTAGAGATGATACTAAGGAGCACTAAAGAGGCGATGAGACTCTTCGGTATTTTCTTCTGGTTAGAAGAATCCCCTGTAAATGAGGTAGGATACGTTGAAGCTTCCTTTGACACCTGTTGGTCTATTTCTGTATTTGAAAGAGGTAAAGCAGGTTTTGCTGCTGGTTTCCTTGATAGGGATGGGTATCCTGCGATTGCTATTACAAACATAATACTCAGAAACATTCTCCCTACAAACCATGTTTGAGGTATGAAGTATTTCAGAAAAAGGAAATCATCCATAAAGATATAGGAGACCATTACATGCAACAAATCTATTAATGCATTAGCCAGGAAACCTATTCCGATAAACAAGCTGAACTTATCATTCAAAGTACGTGCTCGTGCTATGTAATAGAAGGATAATATTGCGGCTAATATAACGGCGAATAATTCTACATAGAAATGATGAATTTCAGAAGATACCCAGGTTGTTGGATTATAGGATAAAATTGCAATTATAGAAAGAGGAATCGAGGGAATAATAGTATATTTAAGAAGAGTATCATATCTTCCAAAATAAGGGCTAAAGGAAGGTTTCTGCGAGGACGATTTTTGCTTCTTGATTCTCACCATAGATTGTCATAGCCGCTGCCGTTTGTGATTTGGCTATCATATAGATAGGATATCTACTATTAAAAGTTGTTAATTCCGTTGATACTGTTAACTTTTATCTGAAAGATTTCCTGGCTCTATAACAACAAAAACGAAGTCCTCGTCAAAGATATTGAATTAGCGATTTTGGTGGAAATGAAGTCTAAGCTAGGGAATGATGCGTTAAAAAATGACCTGTCGGTGGGAAGCAATATGCAAATAATATATCTAGTAATTGTAGAGACTTGTTTTCTTTCTAGTTCAGGGATCTTTTGATATGATCTTTCTTATCAGCAACAGAAAAAATATGACACAGAAAATTAATTGTGGGCCGTATTAAAATTGAACTTCTAGAGTATCAAAATCAGTCCAGATATTACTCCCAGTAAATACAAATACCTGAAAATGCAAATGAGGGATGAAGCTGTAACCAGTCATTCCTACCTCGGCTATCTGATCGCCTGTACGTACTTGCTGTCCTAACGATACTTTTGAACTACCATGGGATAAATGATCGTATCTTGTATATTCGTTTCGCGCGTGCTTGATGACAATGAAATTAGTGTAAGCCATGTAAGATGGAAATGGCCCTCCTATGTTGGAGTCGTCTCTTACAAAGGTGACAGTGCCATCTGCGGCAGCAAGTACCGGCGTATTGATAGGAACTATCAGATCTATTGCATTTTTAAGGTTAGCCACATGTGTAGGAGAAGAGTTTCTATCTATCTTACGGAGCGTTTCTTTTGGTACAGGTAATATATAGTAATTGGATGCATGCATCTTAAGTGCTCGCCTTGCTCATATAGACGATCTGGTTCAACATAGAATATATGGAGTAAAACAAAGATATTTTATTGAATGAGAGATACCTAAGTTGTATTAAGTCCTTCCGCAATTTGAGAGTTATCAAAGTTGAGGCCAGTGACAGGTCCCCGTCTACTAAAACGAATTCGACGGAATTGTAAGACTTATTTGTTTGTTCGCTGAGAGGCGCTAAATACCACCATACTATAGTATGATACATAAGCAAAAAAGTAAGAAGTCGAGATCAAAATTACCTTATGACTCTCTGCTCCAACTGATAGCGTGCAGACAATACAGTATATTTCAACTATAATTCTAGCCGCGCGACAGATGTTATAGAATAAAGGGCTGTAAAAAATCTCGCTTGATATTCTGTCTCAATGCCAAGCTGAGTTAGATTAGCAAATAGTTATATATTCTTCTGTCTTTAATAGGTAGCAATGACCACAAAAGAAGGTTACGGTAAGCATTACCGTACGTTACTATCAGGAACCGCTATTTCTGCAGTACTCGTTGCATCAATGTTGTTATTTGCTAACAGTGCAGTCTCTCAAAGCGCACTGGCCCAGCAGAACCAAACTTCAGCTTCAAACCAAACTGCATCACAAGCAAATCAAACAGCATCACAAGCGAATCAGACAGCTGGTGGAGCCTCTAATAAAACTCAAACTTCAGCTTCCCAAATAAAGCCAAGTGACTTGAAGAAACTCCAAACGAGCTTAGGTGCTGTCCGTACGGACTTACAGAGTAATGACACCGCAGGCGCTCTGAAGAAATTGGGCAATGCAGACAGCGACTTGTTTAAACTAATGAACAAGAAACCATCGTCATCATCATCATCTGATAAGAGCTCATC
>JBKPEX010000077.1:0-1498 GCA_046728625.1 Thermoproteota archaeon | reverse complement strand
GGGGGAGGTTCTCTTGGGGCATTTGCATGTGGAGTATTCAAAGCATTAATAAAAAACAAAATAAGAATAGATATAGCTGCAGGTACGTCTATTGGGGCTGTAAATGCTGCTATTATTGTAGGTAGCAAAAGCGACCATCCAGAAAAGGATCTAGAAGAATTTTGGATAGAGATTGCAGAAAGTAATCCTATGATTATTCCTGATATTTCTCTCTTTGACTATGACAGCCATACAGGAGGATATGTATCAAAGAAAGTATCTTCAGCTTCAGCAAATGCTGCATTATTTGGCGTCCCGAAAATGTTTGTTCCTAGATGGTGGTCGTGGCAGTCGTCGCCATTACTGGAATGGCAAAAAGGCGACGTGTTATCAAACAATGACTATGAAAAGAGACAACAACAATATTTTTCTGATCCACGAAGCTGGACTTACTTATACGATCATTCTCCTCTTGCAAAGACACTAGAGAAATATATAGATTATAAAAGGATTAACCTCGCCGCAACTCAAGAAAAATTACCATCTGTCCTTAGACTCATAATAACTGCAGTTGATATTATGACTTCAAGACCGCTTGTATTTGATAATACTCAAATGGAAATCAAAGCAAAGCATATTCTAGCAAGCTCTGGTTATCCAATTTATGGATTCCCGTGGATTGAGGTTAAAGATGGGGTATTTGCATGGGATGGTAGTCTGCTTAGCAATACTCCTGTCAGAGAAGTACTTTCTGTATCACCACGAAATGACAAGAACCTCTTTATTGTGGAGAACTATACTAGGAAAATACACAAGCTTCCTTCTAATATGGCAGAAGTTGAAAGCAGAGCTAAAGACATTATCTTTTCTGATAAAAATATGGACAACATAAAAATGTCAAGGCTGATTACGAGGCAAATCCAACTA
This sequence comes from Thermoproteota archaeon, assembly GCA_046728625.1. Classification (GTDB taxonomy): domain Archaea; phylum Thermoproteota; class Nitrososphaeria; order Nitrososphaerales; family Nitrososphaeraceae; genus DASQQB01. The sequence goes on along the minus strand of JBKPEX010000077.1, from coordinate 592 downwards.
TTAGAACACCTTTACGAAGTTTTCGAAAAAGTAGACCAATCAAAGATTGATCCTGAACAAGTCAAAAGGATAAAGACTGAATATAATACCCTTGTAAATAATTATGGCGCAGAAATAAAGTCAGTAACAAGAATAATTAGAAGTGATGTAGAGTTACCTTCTATTTTACAAAATGCAGATTTTTCTCCTAAAACAATTAAGGAGCTGATATCACAAGGCGAAAGCAAAACTATGGAGAAATTGGCTTATTGTGAGAATATACACTATGATTTTAATAGATGATATATTTTCGCTCTCTGATTTATTAAGATTAAGTCTTTAGAGGAAATAAGCATGGATCGGTGGATACAGTGAGAATTGAGTCTCGGTTTGTATTCCCTTTCGTTAGGGGATTCATACTAAAGATCTGATAATCTTACTAATGTATGGTTAACACGTTATTTACTCTCTATTTTTTAATTGTGATTCTTTTATCTCTTGTTGCCAAGTATGAATAAGAGTGACTTCAACTTTTTTAGCCTCGGAGTTATTATTGTGGATAGATCTGTTACTTAAGATAAACGCATATGCATCGCTTAATGATGGTTTAAAG
>JBKPEX010000292.1:0-5441 GCA_046728625.1 Thermoproteota archaeon | reverse complement strand
TTTCGTCGGCAGCGTCAGATGTGTATAAGAGACAGCATTCGGACTATAAGGCACTCGTTATTTCTCTGTGTGGTAGCACATTTCTTGTGAGGTCTGCTTCTACCGCTTATCTATTAGCAAAAAATGGATACAGGGCAGTCACCGCGGAAGGTGAGCTTTTTGAGCCTTTTGTAAGATCTATGTATCTTACCTTTAACGCTAAAATTTCAGATCTAACTAGGTCAATCATAGTTGCGGATTCATTAAATTCCCTCAAATTATCTATAGAGGAATTAAAGCAAATGATAAAAACAAAAAAATCCAATCTAGACGAAAATTTAGATAAAATTAATGACCTCAGAACGGAAAGATTCGGAATACAAAATGATATTAAAAATCTCACGGATCTAATTTCTAATACTCAAATATTAACAAACAGTAGGACTAAGGACGTTAAAGATATCGAATATCGTAGAGCAATGATAGAATCAGAGCTTAGCCATCTTCAAGATCAATTACATGAACACTTGAGGCGATTAGACATTATGTCACATTCTATTACGAGAATCATAGGACAACAAAAAAGCATCCATGACGTTATATTCAAAGATCAGGAGCTATTAGATCTCAATAAAGAAAGAAATGATACTCTGAGTTTGATAGATAAAAAAGACAACGAAATGCGTAATATTCTTCATTCTATTACTGAATCAGAGGGCCAACTCCAAAATAGCGAAGGACGGCTCCTGATGATGGATGAGGAACAGCAGCAGCTAAAGACCGAGGCTAATCTAAACGTGATTAAATCAAACGACCTTCGTACTAAATTAGAATCAGTTGAGAAAGAGCTAAGAGAGGCAAGAGATGAGGAACAGAATGTAATAGACTCAGCCAGAGACTCAGAGGGGATTTTCCGAGAATATGAAGAAAATATAAAAAAGCTATCCGAAAATGAAAGAGCTCTCTCTAGAGAATACAACCGTTTGGAAAAGGAAAACGCAATATTGAGTAAAGATATTAGCGAACTCGAAACAAAAAATATAAAATGGACAAATGACCTAGACTCTCTTGGGTATCAAATCACATCACTGTCTGCTTCCGATTATTTTGATAATCTGGATATTATACTCAAAGAGCTCACTTTGGAATTTGACAATGTAAAAAGTAGCATTAATTTGAAAGCCAATGAAAGTTATAGTCAAGTTATACAAGGATATCGAAGCATGTCAGAAAGAAAAAATGAATTGGAAACGGAAAGAAATTCAATAGTGTTTTTTATAGAACAAATTGACAAGGAGAAAAAAGCTCTGTTTATGGACGCGTTTAAAAAGGTCGATACTGATATCCGGAAAACTTTCTCCCAAGTAACTGGTGAAGGAGGTTCAGCCTGGATGGAACTAGAAAATGTTGACGATGTATTTGCTGGCGGTATCCTTCTAATGGTTCAATTTCCTGATAAATCTATTCGCGAATCAACGGCTTTATCTGGCGGAGAAAAGACAATGGCTGCTACGATCTTTCTCCTAGCACTACAATCTCTCAAGCCATCTCCATTTTATTTAATGGACGAAATAGATGCACATCTTGACGCTCAAAATACCGAAAGGCTCTCAAATATTTTACTAGAAAGAGCAAGGGATAGCCAGATAATTATGGTTACGTTAAAGGATTCTACAGTAGCGAAAGCAAACTTGATTTATGGTGTATACCCACATCAAGGAGCATCACAGATTGTAAGATACAAGCACTCCCAGAAGTTAGAGCTCAATGAAACAATAAGCAAATAATATATTGTAAACCAGAGATAGATCTCGCTTCACTATATGTTTAGTCTTATTTGATTCGGGTTATAGTTGAAGTTCTGATGGAGAATTACGCTGTAGTAATAAAGACAACAGGTTGTTTCCGACCAGTTCATACAGTTAGATTTTGATACAATAAATGCGTATATTGTTACTCCCGGTAGAGAAAGCATGACACATAATGATCCTTTTCACTGCTTTCAGTTAGAATAGGTTCATTTGTACATTTATTCATGTAATAGGGACACTTAGAATAAAATCTGCATCCCGTATAGTTATTTGGAGGGTTAGAGACATCAGCTTGCCTAATCCTAATTTTTTTTTCATTATTTGAATAACCAGGATTTGGCTGGAAAATTGCGTCCGTTAAAGCTTGGGTATAAGGGTGAAGTGGGTTTAACAAAATTGTATCTATGGGGCCCTTTTCTACTATTTTGCCTGCATACATTACAGCAATATCATCTCCTATATATCTTGAAGTCGAAAGATCATGAGTTATGTAAAGAAAAGAAATTTTAAATTTCTCTTTGAGATTTTTCATCAATTGTAATATTTCGGCCCTGACCGAAACGTCTAGCATTGATACCGGCTCGTCCGCAATTATCAACTTTGGACTTATAACTAGTACTCTAGCCAGAGCTACTCTTTGTCTTTGACCTCCGGAAAGTGTATATGGAAATTTTTCTGCAATCTCTGTAGCAGGCTCTAATCGGACGTCTTCGAGAGACGAAAAAACTTTTTCTTTCTTTTCCTCCTTAGAGCTTCGTTTATCGTGTATATTCAACGGTTCCATGATGATGTCCATTATCTTCATTCTGGGATTAAGTGCAGTGTAAGGATCCTGATGAACCATCTGGACAAAACTGCGGAATTCTTTTAACTTCTTACCCGTTTGTCTCGTGATGTTTTCCCCGTCAAATATTACAGAGCCACTATCGGGATCAATTGCTCGCAATATTATTTTTGCCACAGTGGTTTTGCCCGATCCTGACTCCCCTGCAAGAACAAACACTTTCCCCCGTTTAACTTCAAAGCTAATATCGTCTACAGCTCTGACTGAATGGGGCGATCGCCCTCTGAAGTAAAATGCTTGGCGAAAATCCGTCTCATAAAAGTACTTCTTGATATTAAATACAGACAAGATCTCCTCCTGCAAATCCTACATTTTTTTAATCTCTCAATATAATTTAAACACTATCCATACACAATCAAATAATAAATCATACTAATTAGATTCGACCAGAGTCCGTACTAGGTTGGTAATGGACATAGGAACGTCAGCATGAATAATTATATCGTATTGTGCTAGCCGATATGTTATTGCAGACTGAAAGGTACAAACAAGACATCAACGCAATGACTTATTTACTCCTATTTCTGCATCAGGTGAGTTTCTATCCGTTTTTCATGATACAAATCTTTACATTTTTCCAAATTATTTGTTAAGGTATCTATATACTAAAATTTTCTAAAAACCTTTTTTTGGTTCAAAATAAAACATGGATGGCCTGGAGGGGAATTTACGATGTTTCAACTTTTTATTTCCTAGGGAAGCAGTTTTGATATCCGCAACATATATTATATAATATCAGACCATACTGACCGACTTGATGTCTAAATCGTTGGAAGTGAAAGTCCTTTTATCTGAGACCCATAAATGATTTGGATCAACGGATTCGATAGATATATTCGTATTACGCGGGATTCAAAAGCTTTAAAAATTTGCTATGACTGGCATTCATCATGGTTATTGATACTACTCGCACACTAAAATTAGTCGCAAAATGGTCAGGTAGCAGAGTAATTGGCAAGAGACGCCCGTTAATTGGAGTTTTCAGCTTTACTCATTATTGCAATTTTTACTGTCCGATGTGTCCTTTTGGTGATCCTGATAAGAAAGGACAGGTACAAAGAGCTGAGAAATATGATCTTTCCACTGATCAGTGGAAATTAGTATTCGACAAAGTGTCAAAGTACTGTATTTGGGGCATTATTGAGGGAGGAGAACCGACATCTAGACCTGACTTCATGGAACTAGTAAGGTATCTTTATAATTTACATATTCCTATTACGCTTATTACCAACTGCTCTCTTCTTGATACAATTGATTTGAATGAACTCAAAAAATATATTCAGTTTGTAACCTGTAGTATAGATTCGGTGTATGAACAACCATATTGTAAAGTGAGAGGAGTTGATCCCCATGTATTTAAGAAAGTAATGAATAACATAAACCTTCTTAGCACTCAAAATGTGCCACACTATTTTAATAGTGTAATAACGAAATATAACACAGAAGAGTTCATTAATCAAACATATTTTGAAAGGGCAAAGGAACTAGGCTCACATGCAGTTTCATTGACGTTCGTTGAAGATAGAAGCGATGTTAACTATACTCTCCTTCCAGAAAAGCAGACAATGGTAAAAGTATGCGAAAGCATACTTGATTATATAAAAAAGCACGATTCTCCTCATGTAATGATGCCAACCCAATATTTTGAACAGATAATATCTCATGGACGGGCTATGTTTAAAGAATGCGGTGTATGGAAAAGCGTATTTGTTAATGGCGATGGCACGGTTATGGTTCCATGTTGGAAGTTCAACAAACCTGAAAATATTTATAATTTATTAGACAAGAGCATTGATGAAATTTGGGACGCCCCGGAGTGGAAGATAGCGCAAAGCTGTCACGACTGCCAAGTGCTTGGATGTATCTGGTATTCTTCACAACCTGTAACTACATTTGCCAAAAATTATATGAATGGGCTTTCAAAAATGATAAGCATACAAAAACCTGAATTAGCATCAAAACTATTGGATTAGAGTCTAAACAATAAAGAAGATCGTGGCACGGTAAATAATCGCTGCATAATATGATATTATTACATAGTCACAATGTCTAGTTAAGCTCTGCCAATAGGCGAATTGCTTTTGTTCCATAAGCTTCCATCTAGCTTAGCATTTTTTAGATACATTTCACCCCTATCGACTTCCGAAAGTTTAACATTCCGGAGATCAGACCCGACAAATATCGTTCTAAAAGTCCTGCTAGTCGATAAATCTGAGTTTTGCAAGTCTGCAAACATGAAATTCGTCCTGGTCATGTCGGCATCCACGAGGATACATTTTTTCATCTCTGCAAACATTAAGAGAGCTCCAGCCATATTAGCCCCCTTAAAGTTACTTCCATTCAATTTAGCCTGTACCAGATTTGTCTTTGATAAATTAGAGTGCAAAAATTTTGTATCTTCTGAAATCACCCCGTTAAGGTATGCTCCGGATAAATCAGCTCCAGAAAAATCCTTACCGCTTATATCTGGAGTAATGGTTAAGTTATTCATTCTCCACCGGTTAAATTCAGGAATTTTGGAACTAATTAATAACCTGGCTCCTTCTACTTTATCTATACTCTGCATAGGCTCTTCTCACATGATATGTTGATTCGTTTATATCAATTTTATAACAGGTCTGCAATAAAACCACGTATATATCTTGATTTTATAAATCATTTCCAGATTGTAAAGCAACCCTAACTAGTTTTTTGCTCGAATCAAATCAGATCCTTTAATCCGGTCCTTCTATAGGCAATGCCTTACCTAGGGGAAAATTAAATGCATTTTTATCATGTTCATCTTTTGTTACTTTTTCAAACTCGAT
>JBKPEX010000311.1:0-2376 GCA_046728625.1 Thermoproteota archaeon | reverse complement strand
TTGATATAACTTCTCCATTTTCATCGAATACAGTTACAATGTTTCTGCTGCAGGAGATTCCATCTACCAATTCAGATAGCCGATCAAGCCATTATGTAGACAAATTGGTTATTGATTAATCCTTCCATCTGAATGTTTTTTTACCTTTCTTAGTTATTCTCCCCTATAGTATGAGATCTCTCATTCGCCACCACTTTCTTAGGTAAACTTTTTTTACTATTTTTACTATTTTCCTACGCAGGATTTCTTAATCAGCACAAATCTCACAGGATACTTAACGATTCTAGTAGATCCTTTAAGATAGCAGCGACTATCTCCTTGTGTTCCTCTTATCAGGAATAATTAACATCGCATAACTGTTTTTCGTTTTTGTTGATCTATTGTATTTTTCTTGCATATAACAATGGTTCATGTGTACTGTCTGGATCATTGGTAAAGTAACCATGTCCCTTTCCGTCACAAATTGTAGAGGATTTTGATCCCAAGCTTCTAAGCTGATTACGGATATCTAATGGAGATGCGCTGCTATGAAAGGCTTTGTATAATGCTGCTGCTCCAGCCACATGAGGAGCTGCCATGCTAGTTCCACTTAGCTTGGCATACGAGCTGCCCTTATATGTTGAAAGAATATCCACACCTGGTGCAGAAACATCTACTGTTGAGCCGTAATTACTAAACGTAGCAAAGGAATCATCATTTCCATAATTAGTTTGTGATCCTAGTCCACCACATTTGCCATCACTATCGGCAATAGCAGATACAGAAATAACATTCGGATTTTTTGCTGGTGAAAAAGTAGATGCATCCTTATGATTGTTTCCGGCAGCAGCCACAAAGGTCACACCTTTTGCAACAGAGTTATTAATAGCTGTATCAAGACTGGAAGAACTACATTCACAGCCAAAGCTCATATTGACAATATCTATCTCGTCCGCATGTTGTGTTATATAATCTATACCTGCTATAATAGTTGAAATGGAACCTGAGCCAGTTGCATCTAGTACTTTTAATGCCCATAATCTAGCTCCAGGAGCTACACCAACTACACCTACAGTATTATCCTTCGCTGCAGCAATACCTGCTACGTGAGTTCCATGACCATTATCATCGTTAGCGGAAGAGGTTCCGACCACAAATGTCTTTTTTCTGTATATACTCAGGTCTGGATGTGCAAGATCTATTCCTGTGTCAAGTATAGCGATATCTGTGTTAACGCTGCCTGACCCATCTCCTGATTTAGTGGGGCTTAGGTCAGCATCTATTCTGTTAACACCTTTTGGAAGATTTTGAGAAAATGCTTGAACAGTCATATCCTGTTCCACAAAATCTACATTTGGATTCCTTTTAATAGCTTCCAGTACCTTTTCGTTTGGAACCTTCACTGCAAATCCTCGGATAGCATGCTCATAAATATGAAGTATCTGTGCGCCTTTATTCTTTGCATCAAGAGCCGCAGCCTCTGGAGTATCATGTATGTTTTGTTTGAGAACGACTATGTACTGGTTAGGTAATTTATTACTTCCAATACTCTTTAACAAATCTGGTTGGATTTTGTTACCACTAGTACCAGCAATTGTATTATTGTCAATACCAGCCAGCCTTTGATCAAACCTTGGTATCGAAGGAATGCTTACTATTCGATCATTATTACTAACTTGATCTTTGTCCAACGAAATTAATCTTTCTTTAAAAATGTCAGATCCTTCATCACTTAATACTGAGTTGATTAGTGATGAAAAAATAGCAGATAAGATTAAAAGCATAGGTAGAATCAATTGTGTAGCATAAAACAGATCTTTTTTCAATTTTCCTGACTATTATTGTATCTGTATATAATAATTAGATGCAACAATTATTAATGTGAAGACCAACTTCTATATACAATATTATTTTCTTATTTTTAACGAAATAAGATCAGCGATGATGAAATCCAACTCTGAAAATGATTAATGACTCGCCCCAATAGCGGGGTAATCAGCACCAACACCATTGCTCTAATCAAAAAGATGACGACCCTACAGGACCAATCAGAGAATCAAACTGATTTATTGTTAGATGCTACATCGGATTTGTATGTAATTGGGCAAATGTGCTTCCTAGCAGCTTTATACGAGATTTCTCTAGGTTGAAATGAAATTCAAACTTTTTTAGTTTTCTCCCATTTTGCTTGGTTTGAACAATTTGGTCTTTTGTCTAACATATTCAAACCTGTAGTTCTAAATCCTATTGTGTAGGTAATATTAGTATCCGACTGACCGAAACAGAAGAACGATCCACCATTTTGCGCAAGGCTGCAAGTAAAGGCTTGCAGTCTCTTCATCAGAAATGGTGTTTGTCGTTACGTCAGGTAGGTTAACTGCAGCTTCATCGACTGCA
>JBKPEX010000210.1:0-1234 GCA_046728625.1 Thermoproteota archaeon | reverse complement strand
ATACTAGACTTTCTTGATTAAATAACGACGAGTCTTCCATTAGACAAAACACAAACACAGTCTACCATGAGATAAAAGGTATAGAAGTCTATGAATGTTCGGATGTAAAATAGACAATGTTGTTTATGAACCTAGAACAGTCCAGGGCCAAAAGCCGAGCTTCAATAAAACGGTATTCGCTGCAAACACCGTGAGGATGGAGATGGTGTTTGGTTTTCTCGTAATCTACTCTCCACTCTCCTCATCGATCACTTATTTTCCTAAAAAACCAGTTCATTGGTAGGATCCTACTATACAGAATTCAAAGCAACAATATACAGTGCTTACTTTATATCATCCATGATAAAAAAATTTAATATGTTATATAATTACCACAGAGAATAATGCTACTAAGGCTACCACTATGCCCACAATCTACGATTATTGCAATTAAAATATATTTGTGGATATATTGTATTCTGTCTCAGTTTTAATTGAAAGCTATCATCTTTGATGTAGACGGAGTGTTAATAGATGCAATGCCGTTCCATGCGGAGGCTATGAAAATTGCAATCATGGAGGAAACAAAACACGAAATCGACAAAAAAATAATTTATATACTCGAAGGAATGCCAGGAACCAAGCTGGTACAGGAAATTTTCAAAACTGAGATTAAGGAAAGTATAGATGATACTCGTGCCGAAAAAATAAGCAAGAGAAAGAAAGAAATATTTACAGAGATCCAGAAATCTGCAGTCATTGAGGGCGCAAAAGAACTAATCGATGATTTAACTACTTGTAGTTGCTTAAAAGCCGTTGTAAGCGGCTCTACTAAAAAGGAACTTGAAACTATTCTTTATGAAAATATTGGATCAAGCAAGTTTGACGTAGTAATTGCTGGAGATGACATACAGGAAGGCAAACCAGATCCTTTTCCATTCCAGTTAGCATTGAAAAGAATGAACCTAAAGCCATCTGAGGCTATAGTAGCGGAAAATTCTCCTCTAGGCGTTGAAGCGGCTATTAATGCTGGCATCAAATTTATTGTTACTCTTAATAATACACCACTTGACATCTATTCTGATTTTAAGGGTCTTATATCTGCAGGGAATAATGATGAGAATAATCTTGTATTTAAAGATACAAAGTCCGCCAGTAAATTTCTAAAAGAATTGTGTTGTGTAAAATAAATTATTGATTTGCATATTACACTTGATCTATAACGCAAAGTAGTATTAGTATTAAAGTGTTAAAG
>JBKPEX010000404.1:0-1943 GCA_046728625.1 Thermoproteota archaeon | reverse complement strand
CCTTTCAGTTTATTTATGATAACCGACCAATATTTTCATCATATATGCACGAGTACATCTCAGACAGCCATTTTCCATATAGTGAATGTATAGATTGTACAAAGAGAAGTGCTCATGTTTGTATCAGATGTCATTACTGTTATTCTTGTCATCCCAAAATTGAGCAGTTAGAAAAAAGGAAAATCTATAGTCAAGTAAACTACGAAATACCAAAACAATATTTCATAAAGTACAAAAGGAACTCGAGTAAATCTATTGCATCTTCTGCATACATATACTATTCATTCTAATAATCTATCCATAACATTAGCACTTGATGTCTGTTTCTGTTCCTAGTGGCCCTAGTGACTTTTTGATAACTGGATTAACTGACTTAAATCCATCTTTAATTACTTCAATTCCAATTCACTGTCTGTGTCAAATGAAAATAATCCGCCACCAAATTCGCTATTAGAATGGTTCAGACAAAATCATCGGCGTGAATTCGATTTGCAAGGTGAAATAGCACGACGCGCTGAAGAAATTTTTAGAGATGTTACCACACAACTTCCCGAAGGGCAGATACAACCTATTCTAGTAGGGGTAAGTAGAAGACCAGAAGTTCCCAGATTGGGAATAGTAATGAATGAGCCAGGGATGGTATTCGTGGGCACTCTGGCAAGGGCTATATTAGATTCTTTATCTGCAGAGTTTGAAGGAATTATATCATCTAGGATAGCAAATGAGGTTATAGAAAAAAAGGTAAGAGACATTATTTCACGAGAGGATCCTACGCAAGGGCTGAAGAAATGTCCACATTGCCAAAGCGACCTTAGAAGTATATCAAAATACTGTGATCAATGTGGTAAGGAATTAGAAGAATAGTTCTGAATTATTACATCGGTCGGTAAGTTTGAGTTTTCTTCGCATAATGCGTATTCGTAGCCTTTCCACACTCTATTTCTCTATCAAGTGGCGTATTACTATCTATACTACGGCCTTTTCATTATGCATAACTTTGAAATAATTTGATAATATGAGCGGCTAATAAATTCGGTAGACACATAACTTTGTATATAGATTCGGGTCGAGTTAGCACATTCTCCGATATTGCGGATTATTTATCCTAATATAATGGGGCCGTAAAGTGGCATCTTCTTCATCCTATTTTGTAAAGATAATTTCGGGCCAAAGGTTGTAATAGAATATACTCCTGCTAATCCCAGCGTTATCATAAACAAGCTAGTTATAGACATTGAGCCTATACACATGTTGGTTTTGTAAATATATTTGACTAATTTTTTATATACAGATTTGCTGCGGATCGAGATCTTGCTATTAGTTTTAACACATAGATCTCAATAATATTTAAAATAATCTCACAATCGCACACACCTTGTAGAGTCTTCATTGCTTTCACTACCTTCACTGCTTACACAAAATAAAGAAACATACACCAAATCATACGTTCTGTTTAGGAAAATTGGCCGTTAACATGAAATAAATAGCATTAAAAAAGGTCGAGCCCATGCTTCCTGGTTGTTGTTAACTTGATTTACTATTTAATACACGATGCAGAGGCCGCCTTATATTCTTCCAAGCTTGCATAATAGCCCTTTTGTTCGAAAGCAAGGAAATCTTTTATACACTTTCCGTCAACCTCTGTGGAATAGCTTAGCATATAACCTAATGTAATTCCTATCACAGAAATTGATGCTATAATGGCCATTGATACAACAATTGAAAATAAAGTTGTTCTAAAACTTCCTCCTGCTTTCTTTGGTATTTCTTTGACCACAGTTGGGCTAACAAGCTTCACGTTATTTTTTTTAACCATACACTACACTACTGTCTTGTAGTTATTCAATCATAGTAGAAAGCAGCTATGATTTGTAAGCAAGTGATGTTATAATTATTATAACATTATTATTTACAAGAAATTCTGAAAGCCCATAATGTTTACT
>JBKPEX010000396.1:0-11516 GCA_046728625.1 Thermoproteota archaeon | reverse complement strand
ACATCTACAGTCACAAATCATAATGGCAAGGGTAAAATTCGTTATGATAGAAAGGCAGAGTCAGAATTCTTTGTAGATAATTCGGCTCTGGCTGGCTTTGCAGGCGAACGAATCCTTTACATGGCAGTAAGAGAGTTAATTGAAAACTCACTCGATTCCTGTGAAAGTAATTATATTTTACCCGATATATCCCTATCATTAAAACTAATAGATCCAGATAATGACATGTGGATTATTTCATGCAAAGACAACGGTGTTGGAATTCCATCTGATAAAGTTCCAGTAGCTGTCTGCTCCTTCTTAACATCCGGTAAATACGTAGAAAAGCAACAGCGGGGGCTCTTTGGTGTTGGTTTAAAAATGATCGCTGCCTTCTCGACTAAAGACACCGATCACCCGCTTAAAACATGGTCAAAATCCGAAAGTGAACAAACTGAATATTACTTTGAACTTCGCACAGACATAGGTACAAATAAACCTATTGTCCTTCTCAAAAGGTCACTGAAGGCAGAAGAATCTACGATTGATGGCGACTCTGGTTTTAAAATCGAAGCAGTATTAAGAGCACGCTTATCTCCAATCACGAAAAATAGGATTTATGAGTATATTAGCCAGACTAGTATAGTGAACCCTTATGCTGTCTTGAGATTTGAAACTGATGACGGCAAGGTTGTCTTTGATAGAAGAACAAAAATAATGCCTGATCCCGCGAAGGAAGTATTACCTCATCCTGCTGAAATGGATTTAAAGACGCTAAAAAAGGCAATTATGAATTTCATGAACCAAAAAACAACATTACAAGGCTTATTATGCAATTCCTTTCAGAAACTCTCAAGCGAAAAAGCCAAGGAAATTATAGTAAAGGCAGGAGTAGACAACAAAGCTGCTGATAAGTACAACGAACACGAATTGATACAAATTGTGAACGTTTGCAAGCATACCAAGTTTCAAACTCCAAATACTGATCACCTAAGTCCTATAGGAGAGCAAATCCTAACTGCCGGTATGACTTCTGAATATACTATCGTAACAAGTAAACAAGCAAGCGACACGAACGATCATATACAACAACAATTATCAGTCAAGATACTCAAACCAGTTTTGACTACCTATTCATCCAAAGCATGCGTAGTAAATAATAGACCAACAATTGTAGAGTGCGGTATTGCATACGGCGGTGATATAGGCTCTTTTAAGCTTTACAGGTTTGCCAATAAGATTCCGCTACTGTATGATGAAGGTTCTGATGTAGCCAAAGAAGCTGTTGCCGAGGTAGAAATAAACAAAATGGGAATCTCAAAAAAAGAGGTAAAAGAGCAATTTGCCAATCCATCGGCTAAATCAGAAAAGGCTTTGGAATTACTTCCTATCCATATTTTCTTCCACATCTGTTCTACAAGAATTCCCTATAAGACGGCGGGTAAAGAGAGTATTGCTTCTGAAGGAGATTTAAAACGTTACATGAAAGCCTGTTTAGCTGATCTTTACCGAAGAGTTAGCGCCCAAATACGTAAAGAATTACGAATAAAAGAAGCAGAGAACAGATTGCGTCTTTACAAGCATTATATTCCATTAATTGTTGATGCAATCTCTGAATCAATCAAAGTAGATCGGAATATGCTTTCTGAGGCATTTGTTTCACTTGCAGAAAAACATCTCAGCGGCGAGTACACAAATGTCCATGGAGAAGAGGACAAAATTACTAGGGATAGAATTAAGAAAGAAGCAGAAAAAACAACGGATGGAAAGTACAACAAAAATCTAAGAAAGGATGATGTTATAGACAGTCTGGAGCAAAAGAATTATAGTTCTAAATCTGCTATCACGAAAAGGAAAAGACGTATCGAACGAAAAGAGATGTCCGAGAAGAAGAATAAAAAAGATGCCAGTAGAAGAGAGGGATCACAAAAAAACCATATAACACTCGACTTGTTCAGTAAATCGACAGGGATAAGAAATTAATCTATGCCTGCCAAAGACAAACGTCATCAGGAAGTTATAAAAAAAATCCAGTTAATAATGAAAGACATAACACAGGATTTAATAACAGAAAAAAAAATGCCAGTTTTGGACGTTCCAAAAATTGGATACGATAACACTACATGGTCTAACGAGAAAAGAATGCTTTCTATTGGTAATAAAACGGTACAAGTAACTCCTGATAGCACAAAGAAGATACCGATATTTTCGCAATATTTGGTTATGGCTAATGCCATTAGAAAACTACTAGATGAAGAGATGGAGAGTACTATTAGAGGCATGTACTATGCTACACTTAGTACTGTAGGAGACGAAAAGAATAAACAAAAGTTCTGGAATAGTCAGGAAAATTCGGATGATGCAATTAAGGCTGTAGAATTACTGACTGGAGTACCAAGAGAAGAGTTTTCTGTTACGTCCAAACCAAAAGGTATGATCTCCGGCCCGATTACCTTGCGTGTGGGAGGAGACGTTATTGATTGTAACCTAGGTAGCAGAGCTACATCACAGTTGGTACCGACTAATATACGTGATGTCGAGATTATTAATGTGAAGGCAGATTTCGTAATGGTTGTCGAAAAGGACACTGTACTTAATAATATTCGGAAATCTGGTTTTATACAGAAATATAATGCAATTCTTATGACTGGTTCAGGTGAACCTGATCGAGCGACTAGAATGATGGTAAAAATTCTCAACGAAGAGTGGAAAAAACCGGTAGTAATTTTTGCAGATGCTGATCCATGGGGGTTAGGCATTGCCTTACGTTACAAGATTGGAAGCGAATCGCTAAGTTATGACAGCGATAGACTGGTTACTCCTGATGCAAAAGTTTTAGGCATGATGTTTTCAGATATCTACGAATATAATATCCCAGAAGTAGCAAGATTAGCTGCAACAGAAGAGGATGTTAACAGAGCTAATGACATGAAAAAGAAGCCATGGTTAAGCGATAGACAGTGGCAGAGAGAATTAAATTTATTTTTACAGCGCAAGGAAAAGTGTGAGCTTGATGCATTCTTCAAGCATGGATTCAAGTACTTGGCAGAAACCTACCTACCTAGGAAGCTGCACGAAGCTGGTATGGTTTGATGCATCATCATTACTATGATAACCACTGACAATATTAGAAATACAAACTTTGATATAATATCTTCTTTGGAGTTTACTGTTTACTCAAACGTGATCTCTATTATTCAATCAGGCAAATAATCCTGATATTCGTATGATTGAAATGCTATGGTTACTTAACTAATAATTAAATCTGTTTGTGTAGTATCTTGCTTTGGGTTGGTATAAGATATTGAGAGAATTCTTTCAAGCTCATTACTAAGCCATAATAACCTTTGACATTATCCAAAGTAGAGTCATAATGCTTTTTACTACTCGATGCAGTAGCATCTGAAATCAGCACCACATCATAGCCTATGTTAAATGCGTCCCGCAAAGAAGTCTCCACGCAAATTGATGTATCTACTCCACTGAAAATGATAGTATCTACTCCAAGACTTCTTAACCAGACTTCTATTTCAGTATCGTGAAATGCAGAATCTCTTCTCTTCACTACTATATAGTCCTGGTCTAGTGGTTTGATATCCTCTACTATCTCTGCATCCCATGTTCCTCTGACACAAATAGGCTTTTTCATTATTCTCTCTTCTCTTGACTTAGGTAGAATTCTATGTGAATTCGTCAGGAGATCGATTCCAGACGCTTCTCTCACAGCCTGGGTATAAAAAACTGGAATTCCTGCATTTCTGCATATTTTTATCAAATAAGCAATGTTAGGTATAATCTCTCTGTAATGGTAAGTTTCCATTCCTAAAAGGTCATACGAACCCCTTTTGCTAACAAAACCGTTCTGAACATCGATTACTATCAAAGCAGGGTTAATTTTATACTGTCTTAATTTCATATGGATACCAGCGTATTGATGATGATAAAAAGATTATATGTGTTTGATGACGCTGACCAGATAAATTTTTTTCTCCTTGTTTTCTGTGTATATTATATAATTGCGCATCATTACTTTCTATTATAAGAATATGTGCACAATCACATGTAGAGCCCAAAACCTGTTAGTTCCTCTGTTACGGATGATTTAATCCGGATCGTATAGCAATCATAAATTAGGAGTAGATAAAATATGTTGGATCACGATAGTATACATAAATAATAGAAGAACGAACCTTAGTTTTCTTACCTATACAATATTCCGAAGCATCGTTATAGCTGCTTTCTAAAAATCACTTCACGCATTTATTGTTAATTTGTGTCTATAGATTTACTTTATTGCTGTCGTAGACTATACTAATTCTCCAATAGATGGGGTTTACCAAACATGAAGGTTTATTATGGTAATATCGATAGATACATTATAAAGAATTTCGAAACGGGAATAGATAGTTATAAAGCAGCAGGAGTAGACCTGAAAAAGATCTCTGCGGCTCGGAGATCAATTGCTAGCATTATCTCACTTACTCATAATCTCCAATCTAATTGGAAGGTCATATCTGGTTTTGGTCACTATGCCGGCTTAATTAAAATGGGTAACAAGGTACTTGCTTTACATTCCGATGGTGTAGGCACGAAAGTTATTCTAGCACAACTTATGGATCGTTTCGACACAGTTGGGATCGATTGTGTTGCAATGAATGTTAACGATGTGATATGTGTAGGTGCACAGCCCATCGGATTTGTTGACTACATAGCGTTGGGATCTGCAAATCAATATCTTGTTAAAGAAATTATTAAAGGTCTCGTGAATGGGTCCAGACAGTGTAACATGGCGATAGTTGGTGGGGAAACTGCAATACTACCAGATATTATTAGGGACTGTGGTAAAACGAACATAAAAAATTCGTTCGATCTCGTAGGCATGGTCTTGGGTATTGTAGACAGATCAAAATTGATACTAGGCAATAAAATAAGAACAGGAGATATAATTTTAGGAGTAGAAAGCAGTGGTTTGCATTCGAATGGCTATACCCTTGCCCGCAAAGTGCTTTTGACAAAATACTCTGTTGACGACAAGGCTAAACATATAGTTCATACCGTGGGAGAAGAATTGCTAATCCCTACAAGGCTGTACATTAGACCGGTCATGGAAATACTGAAGCAAAGAAAGATTTCCGTTCATGGTCTTGCTCATATTACTGGCGGATCGTTTTCAAAGCTAACCCGACTCAATAGGAATGTGCGTTACAACCTTGACAACCTGCCTGTTGCAGAAGGCATCTTCAAACTGATACAAAACGAGGGACAGATAGCAGCAAAAGAAATGTATAAGACTTTCAATATGGGAATTGGACTTTGCATGGTAATTCCAAAGGCTTCTTGTGATAGAATAATAAGCGTTTTTGAAAAGTATAATATGAAATGTAGACGTGTAGGAACAGTAGACAGAAAAGGCGATGGTAAGGTCATAGCCAAAATTAACAACAAGAACGAAATATTATCTGAATAAGAGATGTGTTACCTTATTAAGTAACTTTTATGATGTTCTTATCTTTAGGGTGTTAATATTGTTTATTTACTTCGAGCTGAATTCTCATGTGTAAAAATTCTCCTCGGAATGTCAAGCTCATTTACTTTGTGAGATTGCCTACCGTGTTACGTAAAGATAAAGATATCCTATCCTGTAATCACTTTCATGCCTACAAGTCAGAATAAATCTATATAATAAGAAGATCCTAAAATTTCTATAAGAAGTGTAACTACGAAACTAAGCTTGCATTATTGCATATCATTTTTTAGCATATTGTACAAGTAAAGGTACGAATGAACCGTGAGCAGAATGAAAAATTAGATGAGGAACCAACAGCCAAACGTGTTGTAAAGCGGAATGAAAAATTTAATGTTCCAGACCAAACAGAAGAACAAGAGGCAGAAACTCATGAAAATGCAAAAGTAGAACATCTTGTTGAGGATAAGCAGTAGAATTCAAAACGGAAGCTTTATTCAATTCGGGTTCAAGCGATAATATACACAGATCCTATTTTTTTATTGCATAGGCGACTTCTCATAGTTGAATTTATTAGAGTTCTGCCTACGTGCCAAGCGAAGAGATAATACATAATATGGATTTATCGGCTGGATATCAGTCAATGTATTGGTATATTACGTAGTAATAATTTTATATATATATCCTAATGGATAGCAGTGTTAAATATACATCTGGATATTCACTGTGTAACTATCTATGTATACTATATTTATTACCGGTACTGCTGGATCCGGCAAATCACTGCTTACATCTCGCCTTTTGCAATGGTATAAAGACAATCAACTTTTTCCAATTAGTCTTAATCTTGATCCCGGAGTAACGAATTTACCTTATGAGGCGGATGTGGATGTTCGAGAGTATATCGACATTAACACCTTGATGGACAATTACGCGCTTGGACCCAACGGTTCGCTGATAATGGCTAGCGATATGATTGCAACAAGGTTAGACGAAATTCAGAATGAAGTTTTTACCTTGAAGCCAGACTATGTTATAGTAGATACTCCTGGACAAATTGAACTATTCGCATTCAGGCCGAGTGGGCCATATTTTGTATCGAATTTCCACTCCGACAATAAAGCAACAATATTTGTATTTGATAGTATGCTTGTGTCATCCCCGATTAACTATGTGTCAATTGCTTTACTAGCGGCATCTGTAAAGTTAAGGCTAAAGACCTCTCAGATCAATATCCTAACAAAAAGCGATCTTATTGTTGAGAAATTAAGGGATATCTTGGAATGGTCGGATTCCTATCATGCCTTAGAATTTGCCCTCAACGATCAGAAAGAGACAGAGTATTCTCTTTTGAGCAAAGATTTGGCAAGAAGTATGAGCAAGGGAGGGTTTATGCAAAACCTTATAGCAGTTTCTAGCATTACCATGAGCGGAATGATTAATCTTGCAGCATCTCTATCTAGAATACTTCATCAGGGAGAATCAAGGTATTGACTGTAAGCGAATTAAGGTCTTGTACTGCTACCGCTCCTGCTTCTACAGCAAATTTGGGTCCAGGCTATGATGTATTCGGACTTGGTATTGATGCTTTTAACGATAAAGTCATGATAACTAAGAAAGACAAACCAAGTAAAAATCAGATAACTATCAAAATTTCAGGTCAAAATAGCAGCAATATTCCTGTAAAGACAGAGTACAACTCCGCAGGAGTGGTTCTGAAGAGAATGGCAGCAGATTTTCGAATAGATAATGCTATAGAGGTCAAAATTCAAAAGAATATACCAGCTGGGTTTGGTGTTGGTAGCAGCGCAGGATCAGCGGTAGCCGCCACATTGGCGTTTGACAAGCTGTTTGATCTCAAAAATACGAAGGAAAGTTTGGTGGAATATGCAGCAGAGGGCGAAACTGCAAGCGCTGGGGTGAAGCATTACGACAATGTCTCCGGCTCATTACTAGGTGGATTTATTATTGTTAGAACAAATCCAAAATTAGAATTTATCAAAATCGATCCACCAAAGGATCTATTTCTAGTGATTGCAGTTCCATTGATCAAAGTCCCGAAGAGAAAGACGGCAGTTGCACGTAGTGTTTTGCCCAAGAGAGTTCCGCTTGGGAGCGTAGTTCATAATATCTCTAACGCAAGTACTATTGTTGCAGGTTTTATTCTAAATGATGTATGTATGATGGCCAAGGGAATAAACGACGTTATAATCGAACCAGCAAGAAAGCATTTAATTCCTGGATTTGAAACAGTCACAGAAAGTGCTTTACAGGCTGGTGCACTTGCAGTAGCAATCAGCGGTGCTGGACCGACAATGATTTCATTTTTGAAAACAGATGAAAATGGAAAATGTGTGGCCAAAGCGATGAGAGCAGGATTTAGACGCTCAAAAATAAAAAGTAAATCTTTTATTTGTCGCCCCAGCGATGGTGCCAAAATAATAATGACAAAATAATTTTTGCTTATACTTTATTCTATTTCTTTCCCTTGCTTAAGAAAGCTGACATCATTTTGTGCCTATCTTCGTGTGCAAAGCATAATGCCCAGCCGTAAATTTCTAGACGAAGTCCAGTATCGATATCTGTCTCTACTCCTCTATTAATTAGCATTTTGCTAGTTTTGACAGCAGTAAATCCATTCTTTGTAATTTCCTTCGATAAAGCCATGCACTCGGTCAATAGCTTCCTATTAAGAAGCTTGGCGATCTCAATAGATCTCTCTTTTTCTTTTGAGGCGTCATCATTCTTCTGTGAAGGCGGTGGTAATTGATCGTTTGGCTCCAGATCCACCACTTTATTTATTAGACCTATTTCTGCAGCTTCGTGGGCTGTAATCATTTTGCCTGTAAAGATGAGTTCTTTTGCTTTTGCGGGCCCCACGATTCTTGATAGCCGTTGTGTGCCTCCCCAACCGGGAGGAATACCAATAGTGACTTCTGGTTGACCGATCTTCGCGTTACTCGAGGCAATCCGGATATCGCAAACCATGGCTAATTCACATCCACCACCTAGTGCAAATCCATTAATTGCTGCAATAACCGGCTTTTCTAATCTTTCTATTTTATTAAGAACCGTTTGTGCAGAAGATGCGTACTTTTCGGCTTTTAATGGATCTATATTGGCCATATATGCAATGTCAGCACCTGCACAGAATGATCTTTCTCCAGCACCTGTTATGATAATAGCCTTGATGCTGTCATCTACACTAACAATATCAATTGTACGAGACAATTCAGCTATAACATCTGTATTTATAGCATTCAGCGCTTCGGGTCTATTTATTCTAATTATTGCGATGTCGGATTGTGGTTCAAGCTGTACGTATTTCATAGTTGACATGAGATAAGGGCAGAAACAACTTTAATTAAACCTTATCTGCGATTACATAGAATAGCCATAAAATAAGATCGTCGGGTTATCGACTAGTATTGCTAACTACGAAAAAATATGATTTCTTCTAAATTCGATTAGACATATGGTGCATACTGAAAGTCAAATAAATAAAAGCAAGAAATATTAGGCTCCAGCCATGTTGTTACGAAGCTCTACCCCTCTATGGTCATCAGTTGAGTTGGGATTCGCTTCTGCTGCTGCTTCTGCTGCTGATGTTCTGTGCATTTCAGATAAGGCACAACCCATTTGAGCCTCTGACTTTCCTTTTCTCATCAGACCCCTGTAAAGACCTGCTTCAAGAGTTTGGCCATGTGCCTTTTCCCATTCCTCTACAGGAATACTAAATTTCTTCTGTATCCTATCTCTATACCATTCTGGAATTACATTGAATGCACAGAATGGAATAATTCTGAGATCTGGTGTAAGATAATGAATGTCACATCTCTGCAATCTTTCCAAGTCCTCATTGTATTTATCTTGAAAATGCATCATGCCCAAAAATAATGATCTTACATGCCATGATCCGACAGAATCGAAATTACGTTTTAACAAGATGCTTGAAAACATTTTTGCAAGATCAAGACCATGTGGCTGTTTGCTTCTGTCAACAAATTGATTCAGTCTGCGAATAACTTGAAGCATAGTCCAATACCTGTTTGAACCTGATTTAATTTCATCAGTCTTCTCCTCAAAGTATTCGAGCATTCCTTTAATATCCACGAATGCAGTTAGTGGAGTCAGTTTCTTAGTTTGTGTATCTTCAAATACATATGTCCCTGCACCACAGGCAAAGTGAATAGAGAGCTCATACTTCGGTTTCTTGCTAAATGCTTCAATTACATTTGTTAGAGGCATACAAGATGGAACCGGGAACCAACCATCAGTAGCGATTTCGCCATTTGTCTGTTCTTCAATTCTTTCTATACAATCTGGAATTGTTATTCTATATTTCTCACGTTCTTTCTTTGTCATTCGTCCTGTCAAGGAAACAGGTTGGAAGTTAACTGCATGTACCACATCCATGTTCTTTTGTGCAAACCGGATGATTCCTCCTAATTCATGATCGTTAATTGACTTTATGACAGTTGGTACAAAGACCACGGTCATGCCACACTTTCTTGCAGATTCTAATGTATAGGGTACTTCCCAATGATTTTTTGGATTAGTTCTCGGAGTAACCCCGTCGAAAGATAAATAAAGATTGCTTACGCCTGCAGTTCTTACCTGCCGCATCGTTTCAGGAGACAGAGCTAGCTTGATACCATTCGTATTGAGCTGAACATGATCTACTCCTTCTTCTTTCATTATCTTGATAATATCATTAATATCGTCCCTTAACATAGGCTCTCCACCTGTAATTTGAATAGAATTTCCAGCTATCGGCTTTTCAGCTTTTAATGTCTTCATCATTGCTCTCACTTGCTCATGATCTGGCTCGTATAAATAAGCGCCCTCAAGGCCTTTCTTCACATAAAAGAAGCAATACCAACATGTTAGATCACATCTATTGGTAATAATCATATTGGCTAAGCCTGAGTGTGAAAGGTGATTTGTGCACAGACCACAATTTGTTGGGCAGGCACATTTGTCAACCATAACATTTGGGGATTGAGCACCCTTTCCATCTATCCAGTATGTACTAAATTTCTTGTACATCTCATATGACCCGAAGTACAATTCTTCGCACTCTCCGTGTGATGGACATGTTTTACTCATGTACACCTTTCCTTCTCGCTCAAATACTTCAGCGTCTAAAATCATATTGCAATCTGGACAAATGCTTTGAGTATAGCGGATAGGAGTTTTTGCAGACGTATTCTTGCTAGTTATATTAGAAATTTGTATTAAATCCATGCGTAATTACCTTGTCTACTCTCCATGAAGCTCTTTATATCATATATAAAGATACTTTCACTAATCCTACGGTGAATAGGTAGCCACTACAAGAAAAATGTTCCAGTATATCGCAGGTTGTTCTAATAAGAGCCTAAAGCATGCTTATATTAGAGTATTTGATGAATTTTTGATGTAGGTAAATGAGCATAAGCGACAAGTCAAGGAAAGCTATGGAAAGCCTTGGCTTGACAGGTTACGAAATAAAGGTATATCTATCATTTTTAGGTTCGGGTTCAATGACTGCTTCTGATGTCAGCAAAAAATCAGGTGTTCCTTACTCAAAAATTTACGAGGTTCTAAACGCATTAGAAGACAAAGGCTGGCTAGAATCGAATAGTTCAAGGCCACAAAAGTTCTTTCCTAAGTCACCTTTGACTGCACTTGAAGCAATGAGAATGCGTATAGAAAATGGTATTAGGGATAATGAAAGCTTGATAATCAATGAATTGATGCCACTATATGAGAAAAGTGGTATCAGAGAAAGACCAGAAATTTGGGTTGTAAGAGGAGTATATAATATTGCCGCAAAAATAGTCGAAATAATACAAACTTGCCAACACGAACTGCTGATGGCTTTACCCCAGGTCGCTGAGGACATTGCAAAACCAGTGCAACCGATGCTCAGGATGTTGCATGAAAAAGGAGTGAAAATAACGGTTCTTGCATCAGAAGAAGCTAGTAAGGATACCGTCCGCTCCATAGGTAGAATAGCAGACGTTAGATTGAAAAGCAATATGTTTGGTGGGGGAGTAATAGGTGACAGCAAACAAGTAATGATATTGTT
>JBKPEX010000248.1:0-2234 GCA_046728625.1 Thermoproteota archaeon | reverse complement strand
ATATTACAGTCGTAATTAAGAAAGCCCTATCTCACGAATCCTACTAAACAAAAATTTGTAATATTTAGTATTTTTGCTAATAAATGTTAATTTTTTATCGTATTTATGTTATCTATAACTTTAAGAGCAGGTTTACAGATGATATATCAGTATAAAAGAAAAAGAAAGGGGTAAAAAATTGTGTATTCTTATAAAGCTGGTGACACGGAATAAGGGATCCTACGGTTAACTATAGTCCTTCTAGTAGCACCAGACTTTCTAACCAAGAGGAGCATATTAGTAAAACTTCCACAGCTACAAAAAATATTTTAATTATAGACGATGACCCAGATATTACTCTAACATTCAAAAAATGTCTAGAGTCAGAAAATGATAAAAGTGGTAATAAGACATTTTTCAAAGTATTCACATATAATGATACGATACAAGCATTTGCAGAGTTCAAGCCAAATTTTTATGATTTGCTATTAATTGATATCAATATACCTAAAATGAATGGTTTTGAATTCTCTAGACAGATATTGGAGATAGATGTAAACGTTAAAGTATGTTATATTACTGCTGCAGAAATAAATCTGCAAGCATTAAGAGAACAATTCCCAACCTTAAGTATAGGCTGTTTTATCAAAAAGCCAATTGGAATAGAGGATTTAGTTAGAAGGGTAAGGGCTGAATTAGAGTGATAGCTGAGTGCAATACACTATCATTATTTTCTTGTTTGTTATAAATTACATCCACTGCGATCTATATAGCATAAATTTATTGAACTAACGTTTGTAGATCAAAATTATCAAGTACTCTTGCATCTGTAAACTAAATCTAATTTTATAGAATACTTCTTTTGCTACTCATAATGCAAGTATCTTCTCTTTTAGCTGCTTCCACAATAATTGATATATTCCAAGTTCCCTTTAAGACTGAAGTTTACGAGGCGGATCTGACGATTCTGGCCTTCGTATGCTATAGAATAACAATATTCTTCTTTTTAACTTCCTTAAAATGCTTATTTTTGAGAATTTTAAAAATTTTCTTTCAACCTCTCCAATTAATTCTATACAATATTCTATGCGATCCTTCATCTACAAGTTCATTTTTCCACGATATAATTTCTTTTTTTTCTGTATCAACGTCATCTGTCTATATTATAGCATCTTATCCATCAGATTTAAAATCTACTCTATAATATTAGATTTCAACAATAAACTCTATCTCAACTGCACTGTTCAAAGGTAGGCTATTCGCACCTAGCGCTATTCTTGCATGTTTTCCTTTTTCACCGAAAATATTCACTAAAAGATCAGACGCTTCGTTAATAACTTTTGAATGTTCAGTAAATGATGGATCACAATTAACAAATCCTGAGACCTTTACGAATTTTTTTATTTTATCAAGACTGCCCAGCTCATTTCTTAGGTGAGACAGAGCATTTATAGCACATAGTCTTGCTGCCTTCTGACCATCTTCTAAAGAAATATCTTTACCTACTTTTCCTTTGAACTTCACTTTTGGCTGTATTGAATCGATATCTATGGGAATCTGTCCAGATATAAAAGCAAGATTACCTGTTATAACAATCGGGATGTAAGATCCCACCGATACCGGTGGTGTATCAAATAATCTTATTCCAAGTGAAGAGATTTTGTTTTCTATCATTACAATTGAGTTGTAAAATCATTATATATTATTTGTTAAATTCTGTTATAATATTTTCTGATTTTATAAAACCTCATAGTCCGACTCCTTTATGTAAGCAATAATACTAAATGAAAAGCAAATATTTTTAAAAGCAATTATCATTTAATTCAGTATTAATGTGTGCACATCATGACAGGGATCAAGAATCGCACGGGTATCAGAATCTTACAACGGTAGCTTGGTCAATACTGGTTATGGGTATATCGCTTGCCGCAGTCATACTTCTCTGGGTGTGGTTTGGGCATATAGGACCGTCTTTTTCATCTGACACTTTAGCTGAACAGCAAAAGACTTTGAGGAAAGAGTTTGGTCTTCCAGCTCAAGAGACTGTAGTGGATCCTAACGAATTACTTACGCCTCCTTCACTCAGACACTTAGATAACAAAAATAATAGCACCGGTAATGGTACAAGCAGCAGTTGATGGACCCCACTTTTCTGGATTTTTAATACAATAATTTCATCGGAAATTCTTTCCCGAACTTAATATATGTATCACATTGATGAATATAGTCAAGGATGATAATCAGAGGCCAAAAAT
>JBKPEX010000378.1:0-1432 GCA_046728625.1 Thermoproteota archaeon | reverse complement strand
ATATAGGAGGTATAATAGTTTGGAATATCCTCCACTCTGGGTTTGGGGTATTATCGTAGGTATTATAATAGGAAGTAAGTTTATCTACAGATGGCAAGCTACGAAGTCTTTTGCTAAAGAAGCTAAACAGAGGAGAAGAAGAAGAAAAATTGAGTCTGATGACAAGACAACAAAAAAACATCTTAGGAATAATGATATCTATGATAATATCAATAACAGTAATGCCAAAAATGTAATATCTCATAAATATGGTTTTAGACATTACTATAAGGATTACTTTGCAACAAAGAAAAAGAAATAATCACAATATCTTATATCATTTTCACAAATAGTGGATAAACCTCTGGATTGGCTCCAGAACTTACCATCAACAAATACTCTACTGCTCAATCTGCTTGTTCTTCTGATAAGCAGCATTCTTAACAATTCATAAAAGCCGTTTACTAAAGTAGTAATAATAGCACTTCCAAATACTACTAGGTGATAGGAATAAAATATGTTTGAATCCGTTATCTATCCTATAATTGGATTTGCAGCTGTACTACTAGGACTAGAAGGAGCTTGGCGCTGGCTAGAGAATTGAGTAGGGACAAGAAAAGCAAAGCTATGAAGAATTTTAGTAAAAGGATAGAGCCTTCTTCTGTCCTGTACCCTCTTGCAGATCCATGGATTTTATAGGGTCTTAGGTACACATCCTCACCGTAGAATTCTTTCAGATCCCAAGTAGGATTAAATCCCGTCAACATATTTCTTTGTAATTTTCTTGCAAAAACTCTATGCATATATCAGATTAACTCTGATTCATTCATGTGATTAATTATTCAACTTAATGTGAAACTGTATGCCATCTGGATCTGAAATGAGCAATTGACTCCTCTCTTCTGTCCGTTGTTGTTTCTCTGGTTTGGATGAGTCTTGCATAATAGATCCAAGAATATTCAAAGTTGATTTATCAGGGATTGTAATTGTAAAATTTTCCAGCCCGGTCTTACCATGGATATGACTATCGCCATTCAAACTATTCCAAGTATTCATTCCTATATGATGATGGTATCCTCCTGCAGAAAGAAAGGCAGCTCCCATAGACCCCCAATCCGACGTTATATCAAGACCTAATTTTTCATGATAAAATTTCATCGACCTTTCAAGGTTTGTAACTTTTAGGTGAATATGTCCTATTCTTGCTCCAGTAGGGAATGCTTCTATGTTGTTTCTTTCTTCTTCTTGGTTGTTGTTGTTTATCTCATCTATCAAAGAGTCCAGATCGAGTGGCAGTGTATCCATCATGATATGTCCTTCTCCGTCTCTAGGCCACTCTTTGGAGGACCTATCACGATAAATTTCTATACCATTATTTTCAGGGTCTCTTAGATATAATGACTCACTGACTAGGTGATCGGCAAATCCATCATAATCCACTCCTGAGTTTCTA
>JBKPEX010000047.1:0-3664 GCA_046728625.1 Thermoproteota archaeon | reverse complement strand
ATGGATAGTTCCAATTAATAGCGTAAATACATCTTTTTAGTACAAATAAGAGTTTCACATAAATAGTTTAGCTTCTAGCCATGTTCTGAATGAAACGAACTATAATGTCATACATGGTAGCGACGATTGTGTCATTTGCAGCAATAGGCGCATTAGCTTTGCAGCCACTGCCAATAATGGCACAATCAGCCAAAGACGATTCAGGGACTACAACCGGCGTTGCTTGTGGAGAAGTTGTTTCGGGAACCGTTAACTTAACTTCCAACTTGGTCTGTTCTGGTGATGGATTAATCATAGGTAAAGACAATACTGTCGTAAATCTCAATGGTCATAACATAGTAGGTCCAGGCACAGGCAGTTCAAAAGTAGGCTTCATGATACCTAACACAGACGATGTGACAATTCAGGGACCAGGTACACTGAGCCACTTCCAGGCAGGATTGCTAATAACAGGATCCAATAATGTCAAAGTAAAATCGCTGATACTAGAAGACAATGAGATCGGAATATTTACAACCGGATCTGATGGTGCTCAAGTGCAGAAGAACATAATAGACAGTAACAATATCGGCTTCGCTTCACATTCTAGCGATGGCGTCAAAGTAGATACAAACATAATGACCAATAACCCCTTGGCTGCAATCACTCTAGTTAACACCCATAAAGCGGAAATCACCACCAACACTGCGGAAGGAAGCCAAAACGGTGTATTTGTAGACCAGCAGAGCACAGACAACAAGATAAGTAACAACAACGCTATGAAAAACATAATTGACTTGAATAACGCTAACGGAATGCCACCCAACATCAATAGCAACACATTTGACGGTAACAATTGTGATGTAAGTACTCCTAGTGGCTTATGTAGCGGAAAGTAAACTACCTACAACGATCCCGTAAATGCAACGAGGCAAAAAGAATCCCCTCTTTCTCTTTTTTATTGTAAGTGGACAAAGAAAAGTCACAGTATACTTGGTAAGATCCAACGGATTAGTACCTACATTTGGTGATTGAAAGACATCGAACCAATAGTTCATGACTTCTAGTAAAATAAAAATAACTGGTTTTAACGTAGAATGCAGTTTAGCCCATTATCATTTTAACTATACTTTCGCCTAGAATACATGGTAGAAAGCAATAAATTTGATTGAAGGCCTATTTCATCTATGAAAATTGATTCGCACAGAACTTTCCTGCAGCCATCATCGCTATGTATCATCGCTTTGATATCCGTAGCCTTTTTCTCAACAAATATTCTTTTTCAAAGCAACGCATCAGGACAGCAGATTGGAAAGTCAGTTGGAAATGCCTCCATATCTAATCATACTTCGGCTTCCGGTCCTCTTTCTCTCACTGAACCAAACGCATTAATGACATCAACAATGGATGTGACTCGCAATACCAATGCAACAAGTGTCGCAGCAAAGAATATCATCGCAGCTACACCAAAACACAATACATCAGCTCCAACCGCTGTGAATAATACGACCGCTCCAACCGCTGTGAATAATACGTCTTTAGCTATGAGATCCGTAATAGATCAGACTCGCAATACCAATGCAACAAATATAGGCACCCAACATATAGTAAATTCAACTAGCTACGTCAATAAGACATCAGCTAATACCTCTAAAATCCCTAAGTAATACATCGGGATTCAAAACAAAAAAGTTTCTTGGTCAAATGTATTTTTCGATGAACCTTTCTCTATTTTACTTGGAATGGAGTAAAGAAGGTCACGGAGTATTAGAGATCAACTGGGTGTAGAGAATCATCGTGCAGATCAGGTAACGTTGTAGTGCCAAAGACAAGATGCAGTTTATAGTTAAATTTATTCTCGGCGCAATATGTTATTTGTTGACAGGATCTTCGTAACGATCAACAGATCTATAACTGGCATATCTGTCTTCGGGAGAATACTTTGGAGGATGCGGCTCATGGGTATACGATGAACATCTTGGACAATTTGACTTGAGCGTGTAGATTTTGCAAGATGAACATCTTCTAATCTTGTGCTTCATAGGATTACATTTCTACTGCTGATGAGTTTTCTTTGATTCTTCGCGTATAAAATTAAAATTTCCATGATTTTTTTCAATGAATGAGCGTACTTTTTCAATCGTATTATTCAACGTTTTCTCCGCTATCTTGAAATTTTCAGCTGCGACAATTAACCTATACCTTGGAGCTGCAATATATGTGACCCTCACATTAGCACCAGTCTTATTTGTTTCAATCGAAGACAATACGCTTTTTATTATATCAATGCCCTCTGGTTTTTTGACTGAGATCTCCAATACACCTCTAATCTCCACGTGGGGGATCTGTATTTTCTTGCTTTCCTCTTCAATAGCCTGTATTACTTCTGGAGGTAGATTGAGACTTTGTAATACGTTGTTGCCCTTTCTTGCAACTATTTCAAAAACGTCATATACATAGTCGTACTTTTGAAGGATTTTGTCTTCTATCTCATTTATTTGTAGATCAGTCGCATTTGTTTTAGATTTTATAATTTCCATAAACGCAGACGCTTTCTCATTCTTCTTTACTTCAATCAGTTTAGATTTTCTTTCTTCCCCAGACACCTGTTTGAGTGACAGGTCTACCTCGGCCCTAGACGTATTCACTCTAATTACTTTTAAAACAGTCTTTTGTTTAGGTCTCACATATCTTTCTATGTTTCTTATCCATCCTGTAGCAATCTCAGAAATATGAAGAAAACCTGTTGTATGATTGTATTCGTCAAGGGCCACGTATGCTCCATGTCCAGTAACTTCGTTAATTGTCGCGATGACAATGTCACCCTCTTCAGGAAGTCGTTTGATTTCAGCAGTAACCATCAGTAAAATTAAACGGTATAAGAGACATACTTTAACCTTACCATGATTTTTGATTCATCTCCGTTGTCTGTAAATTATCCGTTAACTTTAAAAAAACTTAACATTCTTACAATGGCCACCCTAGTAATCTATGCCTTTCCTGGCTTTGATACCCAATTTGTATGGGTGTTTAATTTCGTTCATCTCTGTGACCATATCTGCTAAAGCGATGACTTCATGAGAAGCATAGTTGCCAGTAAGAACTAGGCTTGTCTTGTAGGGTTTTGATTTGATTATGTCTAATACATCTTGGATGGAGATAAGATTTAATTTCACTGCATAATTAATCTCATCTAGTATTAGAATATCATATAAGTTCTGTGAAAGTCTTTGTTTAACTAACATTATCCCTTCTTTCGCGGCCTTTTGGTGTTCCTCTAATGGATGGTCATCATCGATGATCCCAACGAATCCCTTACCGGCAACAATCATTTCAAACTCAGGTTCCAGTCTCTTTGAACTATTGATCTCGCCATAATGCCATTCTCCTTTTATAAACTGAATCATGCCTACTTTGTACCCGTGACCAATGGATCTTAATACGATTCCCAAGGCAGCTGTAGTTTTGCCCTTGCCATTTCCTGTAAAAACAATTACTAGACCTTTTTCGACAGACATATACAGAATACTTCTTATGTTCAAGCGCTTAAATTTAAAGTAAGATATTGTATATCGGAGGCGAAATGCACAAATTCTCTATGGATTTGGTTAATCCAATGAGTGAACACTATATGCTAGCTGATTAGGCCATCCATTTTCAGTTGGGCTGCAAGATTAGAATATCA
>JBKPEX010000103.1:0-1220 GCA_046728625.1 Thermoproteota archaeon | reverse complement strand
CGGAAAAATAAATGATTTGTGCCAAGACAGCAGAGGGGAAACTATTTCTCTCCTTACAACGAGCAAAAAAAGATCTGCAAACAGATTACTTTCCTCTGATACTTGTATACTAGGTGTCCGTAAGTTTAACATTTGCACCTGAACAGTCTAATCCACAAAATGATGACGGTGCAGTTGCCACGGGTGACTCGACTAGTCGAGCCGCTCTAGTGAGAAAATTGCGGCTCATTCCATCTTAATCAAGTTGTTGTAATTTCTCTTAGCGACCGCCACTTTCATACCGCTATGACATACTGGACACTCAGCCCATTTGTGCCCACCAAAGTATTCCCATTCATAGGAACATCTGACGTAGGTGCATTTGACCCACACACCTTTCCTAGGAGTTAAATTCCAGTCATCTTGTAGCGGTTTGCGAGCCCGACGAGCAGATCTCGGTGCTCTGTTATGAGGAAAGTAGACAGCTGGATCCCGGGCCACTGTTTTTAAATGCCAAATATCACTAATATGTTTTGTGAAAAATATACTGTCTTCTTAAAGGCCATCTATAATACCCAAATATCCCGCCTCTAGTAGCAAGTGTTTGCTATTTAATCGCATTATTTACCGCGCAGTTCATGCATAACGTGATCCTCTGATTGTTCGTACTGCTGTAATGTGCCGTTGTTCAAAATCAGAAGTCCCCTTGTACAGGTATTTCTAATATCCTTGGAAGATATTACTGCTAACCTATTGAACCTTCATTTCCGATTATTTTAGCGTCATTGGGATCGAGATCTCTTTCTTCAGCATAGAGAAATTGCACTTTACTTCGCGCGAGATATGTACACTTCTATTGATGAGACGCTCCGTATCCTACCATCCTCTGAATTTAGATTCTCAGAGCCGAGCTTTACTGGACCTATTTTATAACCTAATGTATCCATCCTTTTTACTATTATTTGCGCCACATCTACTGCTCTGGTTATGCTTCTTCCCCTTGCCTTTATTATTACAAGGGGTTCGTTGGCAAGTTGTACTAAAGTGGCAGTGACATAGGTCATTAGGGGTTTTTTGCCGATATAGATTTCGTTGCTTGGTTTATGCGCTGTATTTACGTTGCTAGCCGACATTCTGTAAACCCTCCTCGATAGCCGAATATAATGCTTATCTATATTATTGCGAAGCGCGATCTGAGTTTGAATATTTCTCAAGTATATCTTCTATATTAGAAGGATTGT
>JBKPEX010000032.1:0-2466 GCA_046728625.1 Thermoproteota archaeon | reverse complement strand
AGATACAATTGAACGCGCAGAACAGCTAGGCCTTAAATATCCTGATTTTGAAAACTTTAACGAATCATTTCCTAAATCAATTGCCATAGACCCAGCCTTTGCCAGTGTAGGCTCAAAGTTTGGAGTAGTAGTTACAGAAAGACATGATGACTTGATTAGAGTATTATATGCAGAAGAGTTTGGTAAAGCTACAACAGAAGGAATGCTTGATAATATTAGAAAGATAAGACAGAGATTTATGATATTTGGTGATAATTACAGGATATATGTAGACGCTTCAAATCCTGCTTTATCAGAAGTTTAAAGCTGGATATAGGAGAGTATGTAGATTATGAAAAACAACAATTACAGCATGAACAGGAAGGAAAAGGAGGAGATATCCATAAACTAGAATATTGTATGAAAGTAGTACCTGTATCTTTTAACAAATATGGTAGGTTTATGTTAGGACATATGAAGGATTTGGTGGATAGAGGTAAAATAGCAATAAATCCAAATGTTGCAAATAGCTTACTGATTCAAATGAAAATGGCTAACGTAATCAACAATGATCAGCTAGACAAAAGTATTCATTCACTTGATCTTGTTGATTCTCTAAGGTTAAATTTGCTTTTCTATCGATTAAACAGTAGTAGTAATAGTAGTTCATGGGGATAATTAAATTGCTAATTATAGAACTTGATATGGACTTAATCTCGGGTCGAGAAGAAAGAAACAATTTGTAACTCCCACATTATTAGCATTAAGCCACAGTATTAGAACTCAGTTACGAGAGAAACAGAACATGGAACATATGATAAACTCAATCAAGTTATATGAAAATACCTAAGTAAGCAATCCTAAATATCACAATGACGCTGGCGGCAATGATATGAGGCTATAAGAGTTACCATCTTGATCTTTAAATTTGGACATTATACCTCCCCACTCCTGCTTTTCAGGTGCAGTAATATCAACTCCTTTTTTCTTAAGTTCTACATAAGTTGACTGTATATCATCTGAGTAAAACCATATACCTGTTTCTGTCCCAATACCTTTCTTTGCAGCTTCGATCTCTCCTTCACTTGAGAGCAATTGGGCATTTGCCACCATAAGGCTAATTGTTGATTGTGACTTTTTTGGTGCTACTTCAATCCATCTTATAGCACCACTATTACTACTATTACTACTATCAAAGAACATGTCTGTTTTAAGTTCAAACCCAAGTTTTTGAGTATAGAATTCTACAGCTTTTTGTTGATCTGAGACTATGACTACTGTTCCACCTATGGTATCGATCATTTACTAATCATTCTTTTAATTACACAATACGTTATAAGGAATGCCAACATTTTCAAAAGGTAATAGGATTACCGGAAGGTCAGTGGGACGATAATAATAATAACAATGAAGTAGTGCAGTCTAGCCCTTTTGAGAGTAATCCGCTATCAAAACAAAGCAGACTTTCCGACTTTGTAATGTAGGTATAAACTTTGGGCAACTAAAAATGAAATCAGGAAGCTTTCAGCTGCATATTTCTACTCATTCATTCAACACACTAATTTTACTTTCACAATCATAAACATGATATCTCTTTATTATATTGCAGCAGTAACTTCGCCACGTCAAATATATCAGAATATTATTTGGTTATTGAAGCATATAATGAAAAATACAACGGTCTTATCAATGGTTGCAGTAGTCACGGTAGCCATTTTAGTAGCAGGAATAGCAGCAACAACTGTTAACGGTGTCACTAATGCATACGCATGGGGAAAGAAAAATATCAAGCAAACAAAAGTTGTAGTTCTAAACAAATGTGCAAATGTTGACGATAAGAACAAGCGCACACATATAGAGAATATCAGATGTCAGATTAACAACGACGACATATCAGGTACAGGATTCCCATTACTAGACGGCGGCGGCGATCTGCCAGGACACTAAAAACTTAGAATATAGTAGGGAGAAGCTAATTCCAAACCTTTCTTTTTTCTTTATTTGTATAAAAGCTAGAATTTCCATTATTATTATTATGAAAGTACATAGAATATCTGCAGTAACTTTGATAATCAAGAATATGGACAGGTCTTGTAATTTTTATTCTCAAATACCAGGTTTTAAGTTAGTTTATGGTGGATCGTGTAATGATACTTTTACTACTTATGAAATTGGTGAATATATACCAAAAATATGTCTAAATCTAGAATTAAGTACAACCAATAATAATAACCATCAGAGAGACAATAACGAGAGAAAAAGACAACACTTTGGACGAATAATTTTCCATACGGAAGATGTAGATAAACTATATTCTTATTTTAAGAGCAACGAGTATATTTCAAATTTAATATCGTTTGAAAATGAACCCACTAATGCTTCCTGGGGTGAAAGGTACTTCCATATTAGAGAACCAGATGGATATCAGCTTTCATTTGCAAAACCTATTGCTGATAAATAAGAGAAAAACCTTTAAAGCTTAAGACT
>JBKPEX010000351.1:0-6130 GCA_046728625.1 Thermoproteota archaeon | reverse complement strand
TTCTTAGTTAATCTTGCGATCCGAACACATTCCCTTATATTCGCAGTCTTAAATCTATTGAATACTTCCTTGGCAATAATGGCTGCAATATCGCTATCAATTCCTTCTTCTTTATCCAAAAGCCTTACAGCAATGTCTACAAACTCTTCTTCTGTATAAGGTTTGAAGTGTATATCTTGAAATCTGGTTAACAATGGCTGAAGTAGTTTGTCCGTACTATTACATGAGGCAAAAACCCAAGTCTTTAGCTGAGTGCTTCTTTGCTGTCTGTGCTTTAATTCAGATATAATACCAGATTCCATTAGATTTAGCAGGCTTGTCTGATCCGTTTTATTCATCTTTTCTATCTCGTCTATAATCAAATAGCGAGGTCTGTACTCAAATAAATAGTCAAATATCCCAGATTTAGTTGAGCTGCTACCAACTGCATAATACGATCTATCTAATCTTGAAGTAAGACATCTCATAAAAAGTGACTTACCTGAAGCAGGAGGGCCTACTAAAAGGAGGTGTACTGGTTTATCTGCGTTAATTGCCATATAGAAAAGATTTTTCACATCTTCAAAACCTATAATTTCGTCATCGTCAAATAAGCCACATTTCTTGCCTATTAATGGTTTATTAGTATACTTTAATTTTGGATTTGGTACAAATTCTTCTTTCTTTCTCCACCGGCTGAATAATTCGATCATTTTTCTATTTTATCCTTATATTATATGAGGTACAAGAAGGGCTATTTCCTTCTTTAGAATAACTCTCAATTATTATGATATATTGTACTTGTGTTTGTTGTAATAACAATTTCTTGCATCCACCCTACTTTTTATTAATCCTGAATCAAACACCTGACTCTGAATAGTTATCATCAGAGTCTAAGTAGATCGGAAATATCCTAGCGGCCTACAGCAGCGAGTGCAAAAGCAACTCTGGAGAGAGACTGTTTGAGACCCAAGCAATCAACCAGCCAAGGACCACAAGAAGAGAAGGTGTTACCAACCAAGTAACGAGTCATGACTCTTATAGATACATTATGGTCCCATGTTTGATACAATAGCAGTAAACCAAATGTTCTGAATACGTCATATTTTATGTAGGATATTCCTCACTATGATAGATCCTACACTGTGTTCAGTATCTAGGTTACATCCAAGAGAATTCTACCATCTCTTTCCTTTGCAAATAACCCTTCTAATGCTTCTTTAACATTTTCAAGCTTAAACTTTTTCCACACTCTAACTTTTAGTTGCTTGGATGATGTATTTACAAGTTCTTGCAACTCTTTTCTTGTGCCGCCAGTAGAACCTATTAATTTTATTTGCTTAGAATATAAAGATTGAACATTTAATTGGACTTCTGCACCAGTTAAACCTCCAAATGCAACCCATCTTCCGTTTATGCCGACAGACTCAAAGCTGGTATTCCATGTATTTACTCCTAATGAATTTAGCACTACATCTGCCATCTTTCCATTAGTAATCTCTTTTACTTTCTCAATTACTTTATCATAATCAGTAATAATATAATCTGCTCCAAAAACGGTTTTTATCCAACTATGTTTGGAAACTGCGATGACTATTGCTCCCATTTTTTTACCTAATTGTACTGCTATCATCCCAGTGCTGCCAGACGCACCCAAAACAAGTAAATATTCATTTATTTTTAGTGATGCATCTTTTAAAGCATGATATGGTGTTAAGGAAGTTACGGGTAAGCTTGCGGCCAAAGCCCAGTCCATATCATCTGGTATCTTAAAGACATTCCTTTCAGGCACCGCAATGTATTCTGCAAAGCCACCGTTAGTAATCGCACCAATCAATCCTCCGTTTCTGCAAAGCATATCAAGACCATGTAGACACATATCACACGTCCCATCAAACACTTTGTTGTGCACAACAACTCTGTCTCCTTTCTTTAAGTTATTAGTATTAACATGACTTCCAACTTCTTCTACTATACCACTTGACTCGGCTCCGGGTATATGTGGAAGAGGATTTACTTTTGGCAATGTACCAGAAACCACAAAATGATCAATGGGATTTACACCTGTTACTTTAATTCTTATCAATACGTCATGTTCACTTATTTTTGGTTTTAGTGCATTATCTATAACTTTTAAATTCTCTAATCCAGATTTTTCGAAAATAGCGGCCCTCATAGTGTTCAAAAGTATCTGTTTTATTTATGGCTTCTTTTTTCACCATATGTGGTAGAAACAGAAAAACGCAATTATCTTGAAAGATAATATACCGTCACGAACGTAGTATTGTAGAAGACGGTTGGATTCACTATGTGCTTTTAAGCCCTACTGTTACTTTTCTTTTGTAGAATACCAAGGAGAATAAGCCAAGAAATAAAAAGCAGGATGAAGCGATAAACCCATAATCTTTTCCGCCCTTATTTTCAATATCACTCTTTTGTGTCTTGGCCGTCTGTAATAATATTTACCGACTCCAAGGTATTTCTTTGCAAGTTTTTTGAGGTGTTCCTCAGCTCCTTCTGTGGTTTGTTCAATCACTTTTCCTTTAATCGAAACCATATTGTATGGATTGTATTGTTCAACTACTGAAATTGCAACACGCGGATCTCTTGCTATATGTTTATTCTTTGCTGCCGCTTCGGAAGTGTTTATTACAATTATGTCATTTTCAATGTCAGCCCATACTGGGGTTATATGAGGAGAACCATCTTTAGACAGGGTAGAAATAAAAGCCAAATTTCTGCCTTCAAAAAGTTTGGATACGTCTTCTTTAGAGAGAGTGCTAGCACCAGCTTCTTCTGCTAACACATTAGCATTTGCAGCATTTCCGCTATCAAAAGAAGAAATGGAATCGGAAGAAGAAGAAGATGATTGCGGTGGCGGTGAATCGATGATTTCTATTGACTGCTTATCTTTCTGCATTGGAATTTATTGGGAAAATCAGCATATAAAGTGTTTCTAGATAGTATTGTAAAGGAAGGTTTGCTTTATCTATCTACCCTCGCCAATTTCACCATGCTAGCGATAGAAGTATTCTAATGCTAATGTAACAAACTTTGGACTGATTTTATTACGTTAATTATAATGATTAAATAAAGTATCTTCCATTTTAATACCATGGGCGATTTAACAGAACATAAATCGAATGAAAATAAATTTGTAGAATGTTTAAATGAAATTCTATCTGCTGAGAATGCAATAGTCGAGAGATTACACAAAAGAATACAAGAAACGCCCTTTATAGAATCAAAGAATACGTTACATGAGGAGCTGTATGAAGAAAAGGATCATCAAAATAGGTTGAAGAACCTTATTTTAGAGTATGGGAGAAAGCCGACAGAGTCAAAAGCAAAACTTGTTTCCTTGAATCCGGCATCTGATCAAACAATCGATATAACTGATAACAGCTCGGATAGCGACAAGAAAATAAAATCCATACTACAAGGTGAAAGGAATGATACAGCAAATAATGAAAATATTACTTCAGAAGTGAAGACGGAAATACTTAGAACAAAAGAAGATGTGATGATAAAAAATGCAGAGATATTAGGATATAAAATGATATTAAAAATGGCTAAAAAAATGAACTCAAAAAATGATGCGATTAAAATACTAGAGAAAAATATGAAAGAAAAGGAATTGACGTATAACAAATTAATAGAGTTTGGCTCCAAAATGCTTAGTCATATAGATAAAAATACTAAAGATAACAATGGAACTCAGCACGAAAAAGAATCATTCCAATTAGGATCCGCAATTGCAGATATTTTGACATCTTCTTGGAATTCACAAGCTAACCCATCCAAGGTGTATATATTTAATCGAAGGATGCATCATGGGGCTATTGGTGCTTTGCTTGGTCTATCTACTTTATACAAAAAACAGCCAATTATTACCGGCATTTTGTCTGGATTGGGAGCTGGTCTTGCAAAGGATGATTACAATGATTTTAAGGAATGGTTTTTGTTTAAGAAAAAGAACGACGAAGAGATAAAATAATTAGGTTATTCTTCAATATTAGGTGACGAACGATATACAAGAATCGATAAAATATGCGTAGTATTCTTTTGTACTAAGAATATTCTTCGTATTTTGACAAGTTTCGAATCAAAATTATGGCCAAATATTATATTCTGTAACATTATTAAATTATTGGGAGCATTTAGCAACATGATTCCGGCTCGTGGATATGCAGCCCAGCAGGCAAAAGGACCTCTTACACTATATTCTTTTGAAAGAAGAGATCCCCGTGATTACGATGTTGTAATAGATATTCAATATTGTGGAATTTGTCATACTGATATACATCAGGTACGCAATGAGTGGGGAGGATCAACATTTCCAATGGTTCCAGGACATGAAATCATAGGGATAGTCAGCGGAATTGGTTCAAAAGTAACTCGTTATAAAATAGGTGACAGAGTAGGTGTTGGTTGCTTTGTTGATTCTTGTAGGAAGTGTAATCCCTGTCGGAAAGGACTGGAGCAGTATTGTCTGGAAGGAGCAACTTGGACTTATAATGCAGTCGAAAGAACAAGCGAGAAACAACCTATTCCAACTCAAGGAGGATATTCTAACAAAATGGTAGTCGATGAAAATTATGTACTTTCAATTCCTGATAACCTTCCTTCAGATCGCGCAGCGCCACTTCTTTGTGCAGGTATTACACTTTATTCGCCCCTGATGTACTGGAAGGCGGGTCCTGGAAAGAAAGTCGCAATCATAGGTCTTGGTGGGCTAGGCCATATTGGAGTAAAGATTGCACATGCGCTTGGCTCCGAAGTCACAGTACTTAGCCACTCACTTAAAAAACAAGAAGACGGTAAAAGGATGGGAGCAGATAACTTCTACGCTACATCAGATCCAGACACTTTCATAAAGCTCAAAGGTTATTTTGACTTGATTATCAATACACTCTCAGTCGAGATTGATTGGGATCAGTACTTGAATCTGCTGGCCGTAGAAGGAACTATGGTGGTGGTCGGAGTTCCTGAGAAAAAGACACCAATTGGGGTTGCTACATTGGTCCATGGTCATCGCAGCCTTGCAGGATCAGCGATCGGTGGCATAAAACAGACCCAAGAAATGCTTGAATTTTGTAGTAAACACAATATTAGTAGTGATATAGAACGCATCCCTATTCAGAAAGTAAATGAGGCTTATGAACGTGTAGTAAATAGTGACGTTCGGTATAGGTTTGTTATTGATAATAAGTCTCTCTCTAGTTAGTGTACCTATTAAATTGATAACTTTAGCAAGAACAGTGTAGATAGGTGTTGTTGGAACGGCAAATAATAAGAGTTTGCATCGTATAACGTGCTTTTATAATAGCACTGAAAGTTTTATAGTTTTAAAGATGCTAGTGGATGTTAAAAATAAGGCTCATTCTTGGTTCTGTATATTTTCTGTGATTGAATAAATTAATTACTTCCTAGCCTACGTCAGTTCTTAGAAGATCTGTCAGAGTGTGACTTCCAACTGCTACATCAAATTTCGTATAATACTTTTTCAGTTCGACTGTTGGAAAAAACTAGTCATCATGCAGATTATTGCAAACTTGCTAGTTATTTTAAGAATGTCAGAACTTACCTTAGTTGACTATTTTGTAATGGGAGAAATAATTGAAGGGTAGCAACGTTATTCATATCATTTTATTTTTCAAGAAAATGCAAAAGGTTTCAATCGATATAGAGACAAATTTTTAAGTGATTTGGATTAAAAAATCCATGTCCTTACTCAGATTAACTTGCAGCTTTTCCAGGTTAGAACTGATCATTGAATTTTGCTGTAGCTGTAATTGTTGGCTAAGCTTTTGTAAATCTTTTAACATAGTTTGAATGAATAATAGTGGAGCATGTCTTAGTCTTTGTGTTAATATAATTTTGTTGGACAGACTAGTAGAAATTAAGAATGATATTTCTTACGGTCCTTTTAGGTATTAATTCGAAGAGTAGCTAATAAATTTGCAAAAAAAGAATGAATACTAGGGTTGTTATCAATTCGCCTGTTCACTGTTTCTTCCAGTTCTACTAAAATTGTAAAACATAGAGAGATGATTTTTCAATATATGCAGGACCTACGGTTCATTACCCTAACGTATACTTGCGTCTAGATTCACATTAAGTCAAATTCCGTGGTTGAGAACCTTGTAAA
>JBKPEX010000226.1:0-1325 GCA_046728625.1 Thermoproteota archaeon | reverse complement strand
TCATTGTTAATCTGACACCTGACATTCTCTATATGTGTGCGCTTGTTCTTATCGTCAACATTTGCGCATTTGTTTAGAACTACAACTTTTGTTTGCTTAATTTTGTCGCCGCCGCTACTCGCATACGCCATATTGACACCGTTAACAGTTGTTGCTGCTACTGCTGCTACTAAAGTGGCCACAGTGACTACTGCAACCATTGATAGTGTTGTTGCTTTTATCATTTTATATTTCTCAATACATCTTAATTATTCTGATATATTTGACGTGGCGAAGTTAATGCTGCAATATAATAAAGAGATATCAGGTTATTAATTAGTAAAGTGGATTTAATATTTCGAATCTGAAAGTAAAATGATGCATCAAAATCTTATCTAAGTTTTCATTAGAGTTTCATTAGAGTAGCGTCGCGATTCACCTGATTGATTCATAACTCTTCAAAAGACATTACTATTCGTCACACTTCTTGCCTCTATCTCTTCTAATCGCAGATTGATCTATTTTCAGATTGCTGCTATACACCATTGACAGTAACCTTGAACTAAAAGCTCTTGAACCTTATTACGTCTCCATTCTACGATTTTTATTTTGTTACTATGCTATTGGACAAGGCTTCTTTATTCGGATATACCTATACTATATATCGTCTTAGTTTTATGCATTTCCTGGGCATAGCAAATAAGGTTTAGGGATTTTCACTCCAGAGACCAATTGTGCTAGTTTATTCCTAGGCATTAACAGAAAGAGAGAAACCAATATAACTTCGCTAAACCACGAAACATTAGTTAGCTCTAATATTACAGGATCTGATTATTTCCTTCTTTCTTTCTATCCTCTTTAAGCTTAGCTAATCTATTTAATACAGTTAGGGATACTGGATTATTAATGAGAACGGGCCTTTCAAGGTGTTTTGGAAAAAAGGATACTGTTCAGGAGTATATCGACGTTGTAATTAACTGGAGATTTCTCATATTTCTCAGCCTGCACCCTGTGATGGTAGCAGAAATAGAGGTGAGCCCCCATGAGCATGACTAATTCAGAGTTATATATGGAGTGAAGAAGATTAATGAGAAAAGAATTATCAAATACAAAAGAACAGGAATCAAGTCCTTGGACTCAACGTTTCATTGCTGCTGCTATAATACAAGGAGCAATTATTGTTGGGTTAACTGTTTTTCTAGTACTAAGTCAAATATCCTTTCTAAAACCAGAAATATCAAGGGTGATAGCGGCAGGTGGTGCTGGTACTTGGTTTACTTTTGGTTATATTATATACATTGTAATTGGAGTTATAGGTGTAGCAGTATCAGCTTTGTTTTATTATT
>JBKPEX010000017.1:0-6760 GCA_046728625.1 Thermoproteota archaeon | reverse complement strand
GACAGGTCAAAATGTACGTTTTTTAATGAGATTATTGTGGGGAGTCTATCAGCAGATCTTATGGACTATCTGCTACGAGACGGATTCTTTACCGGTACAGAATATGGTAAAATCGATTATCATAGGATAGTAAGTTCATTTGAAGTGGTATCGAATGGTCATCTTGCCATTAATAGATCTGCACTATATTCTTTTGAATCAATGCTTATTTCAAGATACGAAATGTTCAAAGCAGTTTATTTTCATAAAACTGTGAGATCTGCAGAAGTTATGTTGCTACATTCTATGATAATAGCCGATGAGCAGTTAAATTTGACAGATATATCTTTAGAAAATTATCTTAATCTTACCGATGAATGCACACTGGAGCGAATATGTTCACTGGAGAATGGTAACAAAATTGCGATCAAACTAGCAACAGATTATAGAGCAAGAAGATTGCTAAAGTGTGTCTATGAAAAATTTTTGTATAAACGCGATAAATTATATAGACACAAAATGGATAGATATGCATTATACAATCTTGCTTCACAGATAATTAAGACTGCTAGAGTGAAAGAAAATTCTGTTTTTGTTGATGCGTCAAGAGCGCCTTCAATGCCTCTTGCACCTAATAAAAAAGAAATAAATGCAATATTGCTAGTTGATAAAGAGCAGGAGTACGAAGCCCCTGTTTCTGAAATTCCTCTTATCGATTCTATAACAGGTTTTCTTGATATGCTAAGAATATATACAATTGCTGAAAATAGAGATGTAGTAGAACAATCAATTAAAAAAGTACTTGGTCAAAATGATGTATATCAGGAAGAAGTATATCAATGAAATATATAACAGGAAAAAAAAGAAGAAGAGTAGTTATTAAACTAAGTGGCAGTGCGTTCAGCCAAGACGTAAATAATAAGAATTTTATTAGAAAATATGCTCAAATGCTATCCGACATTAGCAATAATATACAACCAATAGTTATAGCAGGTGGCGGTAAGATTGCACGTTATTATATTGAACTTGCACGAACTCTAGGCTCTGATGAAGCAACACTTGATATTATGGGCAT
Organism: Thermoproteota archaeon; assembly: GCA_046728625.1. GTDB lineage: Archaea > Thermoproteota > Nitrososphaeria > Nitrososphaerales > Nitrososphaeraceae > DASQQB01. The sequence goes on along the minus strand of JBKPEX010000017.1, from coordinate 5,706 downwards.
AGAAGTATCGCGATTAAATGCACGATTATTGATAGTTGGCATAGGAGACTTGGCGTATCCCTACGTTCCAAAAAATCTTGAAGAAGTAGCAATAGCTGCAGAAAGTGGCAAAATAGTAGTTGCAGGTGGCCTGTATCCAGGTCAAAGTACTAATGCGACTTCTGCATTAATAGCGGAAACAGTAAAGGCATCAACATTTCTAAATGCCACCGATGTCGATGGTATCTATGACTCGGATCCGAATAGAAATAAGAATGCAAAATTATTTAAAGAAATCACAGTCCAACAATGTATGGAAATTCTTAAAACAGGAAATTCTATGGCAGGAACATATGATCTAATGGATATTATTGCACTGAAAGTAATAGAACGTTCAAAAATTCCAACCAGAGTCTTACTATCAGATGTAGCCACGATCAAAAATGCAATTAGTGGCGAAAATCATATTGGTACGGAAATTATACCAGTCAGGAAACAGTCTTAATTACACCTGTATATTCTGGGATCCCATCTTTTATCATTTTTCTATACACTTCTTCTCCCTGCTGTATAGACAAGGGTTTTGATTGTGCTTTGGCATAACCATCCTTATCACAGATAAACAGCATCGACTCCTCAGCTCTTATCATCTTACCAACTAGCATTTCCTCACCTACCGGTTCGAATCCTGTTTTAGATTGCTTAATTGTATATGTAAGCATTGCAAAACCTGCATAGTCAAATAATTTCATTTGTGCCTTTCTTGATCTCTCTTGACCAAAAAAAGCGGCTTTGTGGTATTGCATAATGCACATTCTTATGCAATTATGTATAATATTTACTTTGTTTCAGAATAGATAGATAAATAGAGATAAACTAAGATTATATTTTATTATGTATGCATTATATTTAATAATGATATTTCTATTTATATGTCAAACTGCATTGTTCGCAGATTATTGAGAATGGATGATAATAATGTCGAGTCCTTAGCATTAACCCTACAAAATGTGCATTTAGGTCACAGTAAATATCATCTATATTAAGATGATTTATTGTGCATTTTGCAGTTGTTAATAGAAAGAATTTTTAATTGGATATTATATTGATATATTCAAGCTACACTCAAGAAAGATCTATTGCAAAGCGTAATGATCTATATCTATTATAGTCATCTACCAAAATCTTTGCTAGATGTCTTATAATGTCAGTAACGCTTAACAAGCCTACAATTCTATTATCCTCTTCTAAAACTGCCAGACGTTTAATCTTGTTTTTCGTCATTACTCGTGAGGCAGTATCTATCGAATCATAAGACATTATTGTTATTAGAGGAGCAGACATGATTTCTTCTACTTTGATTCTGCTTGCAGCGATATTTTTCAAATATATATGCTTGACTATATCGCGTTCAGTAATAATGCCAAGAGGCTCTGTATTTTTATCTATTACAATCACCGAACCTACCTTCTTGTTTATCATCAGGCTAGCAACTTCTTGTGAACTTTTTCCTGAAAATGCCGTTATCGTAACAATTTCCCGTTTAGACATTATTTCACTTACTGAACTCACAACTAATTGATTGCTACAGTTCCTTTTTTAGGTTACTTGGTTAGCGATAAATGCTTTCCAATTTATTTCTGAATCAATAGATAGAGATACAATATAAAGTGAGATTTTAATTATTCCTTATGCTACTACTATTCAGAGTATTTCATGACTTGATTTAAAACACTATAGAATACTACACTGTTGCTAGCTTCACATGTATGAAGTATTTCATACAAGTAGATTAACGTAGTTTTACATAATAATATAACACAATTATATTTCTCTCTACAGCATATCTGTGATATTAATACGCTATGTCAGCAGAGATGTCTATTAATGAGCATTTTGATGAACTTCGATCTAGAGTCTTTATTATAGTAATCGCTATTATACTTCTTACCATTTTCTCTATGAGTTTTGGAATAAAGTCGTTTACACTTCATTACGGCATTATCAATGGTTTTATGACAAATAAGAACAATAATAACAATAGTCTGAAACTATTTTATCCTTCTCCTGATCCACTCAACAATATTGCAATTCAAGTTACGTTATACATGAAAGATACATTACTTCCATCAGAGGTCAAGCTGATTCAAACTGCTCCTGGACAAGCATTTTTTGCTCAGATTTATGTATCATTATTAATTGGAATTATTGGTTCTATGCCTATAATTGTTAAGGAAATCTATGGTTTCATTTCTCCTGCCATTGGAATTAATCAAACTAAGAAAATTGGAATAATCAGCGTCTTTCTTCCAACCATCTGTTTATTTCTTAGTGGTGTTATATTTTCATATGTTCTCATTATTCCATTTACACTTAATTTCCTGTACAAATATGGTCAGGCTATAGGTGTAGCGACATTTCTTAATATCAACGATTTTATTTCATTCGTACTACAATTCTTTCTAGGCTTTGGAATTGCTTTTGAGCTTCCTGTTATTATGTATGCAATCAATATGACTGGAGTAGTAGATATAAAATTTTGGAGAAAAAACTTTAGATATGCTATCATTGCCATTGTCATTTTTGGTGCTGTAATAACACCTGACGGCAGTGGAATTACTATGTGGTTTGTGGCGGGACCTATGATTCTATTGTATCTTCTAGGAGTATTGGCAATTAACCGCAGAAAGACTCAATAATATATAAATAAATATAGATATATATTCTTTGTCGTGATAAAAAAGTTAATATTATAATTTAAGTAGACTACATATCAAACTCTGTCCATAACGATAAACCAAAAAAATTAACACTTAAATTCTTAGATTATGTATAGCAGTTTAGGAATGGATGGATTATCAACTCTTCTAATGCAGCTATTTGGTGTTGGTGGCTTTGAATGGATATTCATAATTTTAATCATCGTTGTATTCATTTTTGGAGTAAAGAAAATCCCCGAGTTAGCTAAATCGTTTGGGAAAGCATCTGCAGAATACGAAAAAGCAAGAATAGAGGCAAAAAGAGAGCTTAGGCAGATTAGAAATCAAGATACGAACGTTAGTAGAGAAAAACTTGAAGCAATCGCTGATACACTTGGGATTGACTATACGAACAAGAATGATGATGAACTAAGAATAGCCATAGAAGTGGAAATTAATAAGAGCAAAAATAAGATCTGACACTTTACATACAATCTTTTTATTACAATAATTATTTGAACACATACAAGTACATAAAAATGGTTATTAGTCACTCACAGATTAGAAGTATCGTTAACCATTACGATCTGCATAACATAACACTTGGTGTAATAGGAAGTCATTCCGCACTTGAAATTATGGACGGTGCCACAGATGAAAATATACAGACTGTTTGTATCTGTCAAAAGGGTAGAGATACTCCATATCGTCGATTTAAGCGATTGCGAAATGAGATAATCTTACTCGATAAGTTTTCTGATATCTTGTATAGCGAGAACCAAGAAAAACTGCGGCAAATGAATACTATCATGGTTGCTCATAGAGCCTTTACAGCCTATTTAGGATATGATAATATCGAAAACAACCTAATGGTACCGATATTTGGTAATAGACACCTTTTGCAAGCAGAAGAACGTACTTCTACAAGAAATCAGTATTATCTACTTGGAAAGTCACAGATCAGGTATCCCAAGATTTATCAAAAACCCTCTGATATTAATGGTCCAGCGATTGTCAAAGTTCAAGAAGCAAATAGGAAATTAGAAAGAGCATTTTTTGTAGTATCCTCATATGAGGATTATAAACAGAAGGTAGAGTTAAAAATGAAGCAAGGCCTAATTAATGAAGAAGGACTCAACTCTGCTATAATTGAAGAGTATGTGATCGGAACTTATTTCAACTTTAACTTTTTTTATTCCCCATTAACAGAAGAAACAGAATTTCTTGGCATTGAAAGAAGGTTGCAAACTAATCTTCATGACTTTACTACTTCGCTGACAGCCAGGCAGCAAATGGAGGTTGATACAGAGATACAGAATATTGAAGTTGGTCATACTCCTGCTAGTAGACGCGAGTCAATACTTGAAAAGGTATTTGAAATTGGAGATAAATTTGTTCATGCAGTTAGTAAAGAATATCCTCCAGGAATAATTGGACCAATTTCTATGCAGAGTATTGTTACAGTAAATCTGGATTTAGTTGTGTACGATGTATCATTAAGAGTCCCGGGCAACCCCATTCTGGCTACTACAAGCCCTTACACAAAATATTATTATGGTTATACTATGGGTGTAGGTAGAAGAATTGCAATGGAGGTTAAAAATGCAGTAAAGCACAAAGGGCTTGAGAAAATAGTAACATAACAGTCGATCTTTAATTACTATTACTACTGTTCTATTGCTTCTTCAAATAAATTCTTCCTTACTTTTATAGGTATATCATAATAAGCTGCTAAAGCGATAGCATCTGATGCACGATAATTTCTTAAAACCAAGTAATCTTTTCTGCTTTTGAAATACAAGTTTGCACGCAAAACAGAACCACTCTGATATACCCGTACCTCAATCAAAAGTAAATCCTGTATAACTGCTATCTCTTCAACTAAATTGTAGATTGTAGGTATAGTACTCTTATCTCCTTCTTGGAATCTAGAAATATGTCTTGCGACTTCACCTGAAAAAGCACGCATTGGAAATTCTTTTCCTTCATATGTCTTTAGGATAACGATGCCTTCTAATCCTAGCTGGTCAGCAAAACCGACATAACTTATCCTAGCCTGTATGTACTCTTCTACTACGTCTCTATCGGAGGAGTCACTAGACATTAAATGATAATAACATTTCTAGGAATTAAGGCTTACAGTTAAGATTGAGCTTCAGCAGTCCTGTATGTATTATTCAAAGTCAATAAGCGTATTAGTTTAATAGTTTGCTCTTATGTCAATCCTTCCTATGCCACGGTTTTCTCTAATACTAGTATAGGGATATTGATCTCTGTTATATTTAATAGCCTTATCCTTGAACGTCGCTATTGGCTTTGTATCATCATATACTTTTTGCAATTGTTTAATTTTTGTATTTGGTTTATTATCGGCTGAGATATAATCTTTCAAATCCTTGTCAACCATCAAAAGAAATTTCTCTGATATTGTAGCGTTACGAAACGTCTTGAACAAGATAAAATCTTGGTTTATGTGAAAAATATATCTTGGAATCCATGAGAAACCTGATACTATCCATGGGTTTCCAATAATGGCCACTCTGTTATTATTTTCAGTACCATTATAATCAGATAAGCGTTTAACAACAAATGTATACAGTTCAAAATAAGATAAATTAAGATTGGTGCTTAATAACATAGTAGTGCTTACCATCCCGAAAATTACTATTTCGCATGCTATAGTAAATACCGCTATTTGTTGAACTTTTGTATTCTTGATTATATACTTTGCAAGGTCCACTATCAGTACAGCTGCTGCTATACAAAATATCGGTAACATTGGAACCCAATGGAAGTGCTGATTAAATCCTAATAGATAAAGTAGTATAAAAAATGGAATAATCCATAACAAAGGAAAGAAATCTCTTTTTATTGCTGTAAATACAATACCTGCGATTCCCAGTACTACCAAAACTGGATCAATTCTAAAGATCGAATTAAGTGATAAAATCCCGCTTCCCTCGCGTCCAGTTTGAAATAAAACACCATACCACCAATCACGAAATTCACCTATAGATATAGCATAAGC
>JBKPEX010000136.1:0-4708 GCA_046728625.1 Thermoproteota archaeon | reverse complement strand
ACTAAAAAGAGTACCAGATAGTTAAAATAGTCTTCATGACACCAAATAATAATTGAATAAAAGAAGATTTACTGGAAGCAGGGGAAGATGTGAATGCGTATGTCATAAGAGGACGAATACCGATTATTGCGGTTATTGCTCAGAGTCTCACGTCAGGCATTAGGCTATGAAGACTTCAGCCGACCAAGATGGTATCCTAGCCATTCTTTGCTGGTAAAAAAATCAAAGAATCGAATTTTTCGTCTGGTTTTGATTTATAATACTCAAATAAATTAAAACCGCGAGGCTGCATATCTATTTGATATAATCCCCACTTTGCTCTGTCTAGCTAGGAAAAATGACTAATTATCGATAAAAAATCAGAGACAATTGCTTGTGAATCTTATCAAACTAAGAAGAGGCAGAACATTAACACCTTTTACTTCTCTCGGTAGTAGTACAGTCTTGGTTATTGCGCCACTAGTTAGATCAGCAACTGCTTATAACGGCTTGTATTACTCTGAGAGTACAGCCTTATTTATGACAAATTAGGGACAACATTAAACTGCATGTTCTACTCCATGTTAATTCAGGAAATAATATAAGACTCTTCCTATATCTATGAACAATGCTTAGTAGTCCATCATAACATCTTTTAACCCCATTGAGTTCTCTCAAGATAATTATCTATGAATGTTCTTTACTTCCTTCTGTCGTGAGATTTAATATGTCTGCGGATAGATAGTTTGTATTGAGCACCAGCTTCTATGACACGACTAATTAATACCGCACCTCATCTCCGTTTGTCGTTACGGCTAGCATAAGACAATGGAGGACAACTTATGAATCTATAATAGAGTATCCTATTTTTAAATATAATTGACTAAAATGTTGAACGCCAGAAGGGGCTGATCAAAATATTACCTTAACAACTATCCATAGTATGTTAGACGAGATTTAGTTTCATCCACATTATATTCAGTGATGAGCGTCAGGGGCGATCAAAAGAAGTAGTAGTATATAAGTATGTGAAATGAGGCGCCAAAGGATATTTTGGAATGACGTTCAAGTACTGACATAAGATACCATGCAAAATATTGGGATTGCACCCTCCTAGTGTATGCCTTGCAAGGCTAGGCTGGAATTTCTCTCCTCATGCAAACGCTTCAAAGTCATCTGATTTGGAATATACACTGTTGTTTATAACATTTCGTCGAGGTGGAGCTTATTTAGTAAAGGAGTAAGACATAGAGCTATTTCTTTTTCTCCGAGTACGACATTTAAATGGACGTCAAATATAATCGTCAGCATATTTCTATCTTCGCGTGCTGTATAGGCGGCTACGCCGCTTATCCCGAAATCGCCGTTATTCCTTTCAAGCCATTGTTTCCACGCCTTTGTTCTTTGGAGACTTGTCTCCAACGCATGGATTGTATAGTCAAGGTCTAATCCTTCTTCATGATCTAGCAAACCTAGTTTAACCATCGGTATCATCAATTGTCCGCCATCAATCCGTTCGTGGTGTTTATTCATTTTATCAATAGCGTCAGCTTGAGTCTCAAGATTGTCATTGCGCTCAGTGGCCTGTCTTCCTAGCACTTCATCGTATCGGGGGAAAAAATAACCTGCGAGGTCATTATTCCAATCATATATCTTGTAGACGGTATCCTCGTACTCGAAGTTCCATTTCTTATTGGTTCTATCATTACCGAACAAAGTTGCTTGCCACATTATTATTTGTCAAAACTAATAAACGTCTTAGAGGCATATCCTGTGTATTCTTAATAGTCAAAAGAGGACTGAAGGAAACGGGAACATTAGCCTTTCTAGAATCGCAATCTATTGATTGATGTCCAGATGATTGTTCAAAGCTACACATCTTTGGGTTTCTTATCCTGCCAAATCGGGTGGGAGGACAATTCGAGCGTATTTAACATTGTAGAGCCCCTTTCATTCAGTTAACAATTTTTCGCAGTATAACACGATGTTATCCGGTATAGCAATGTTAATTACCAATTAATCCGTAAAGTAAATGCAGGTAAACAAGTTGTTAGCCAATATCGTTCATATTAATTTGAATGCACGCGGCGGTAGCGAAAGACTGGCTGTTGCAACTATGAAAGCCTTGTCATGTTATCGGGAACCTATATCATTTGACCTTACTATCGGGCAGAAACCGGTGTTGGCTGAGCTCGAAAAATCCTATGGTCCCAATTTGGTTTCGGTTCTTAAGCGAGTTAGAAAAATAAAAAAGTTGGATTTGATGGCAGATATTTGTTCAAAAACTGATTATGATCTGACTATCAATACTCACGGCGATTTATTGCCTTACTTTCCAGCACAGAATATACACCGCTGCTATTCGAAAGATAACTACATCACATACTGCCACTTTCCTTTAGCGCAGTATTTCATTCAGACAAAAGATCGATCATACTCAGCCCTTCTAAGAAAAGTGAGCTCGTTTCCTAACCTTAATACCAATCAGAATTTTTTGCTTCAACTATTGGAGTCGTATAAGAATATGATAAAGAATTCAACTGTTCTTACAAACTCAAAATATAGCCGTGATGTTATTCAGAAAATCTTCGGTATAGACGCTAAAATCGTATATCCACCTGTAGACGTCGAGGTATTTCGTAACAAAGTACTATTCCAACCTCGGCTAAGAGAATTATCCTCTAAAAGTAAAGATCTGATCATTGTTATATCAAGGTTCAACCCTACAAAGAAAATAGAAAATGCAATCAAAGTAGCGAGGCTACTTAAGGCACAGGGTATTGGAAGCGGCATGAAAATAGTAGGCAATTTGACAAAAGAAGGTTTTGCGTATTTTTCATATCTTAAAGAGATGGTTAAGAAATATGGTCTGAAAGATTATGTTACTTTCGAAGTAAATGTTGAGTTCAAAAGGCTGCTCTCTTTGATGCGAAAGTCCAAGGTCTATTTCCATACTCTTCCTGGAGAACCCTTTGGTATTTCAACTGTGGAGGCCATAAGCGCAGGTCTCATACCCGTAGTCCCCGACTTGGGTGGGCATACAGAATTTGTTCCACAAAAATATCATTTTCATACATTTCAAGATGCAGTTTATAGAGTTTCTGCGGGCCTAGGTGCTCCATTTTCTGAACGAATTTCATTGAGCAACGCGGTGATGAGATTCTCAGTCCGAAACTATATCGCGCAATTCCAAAGAGTAGTTGAAGATACAGTTTCTTCCGGTGTATCAAAAATTAATTCAGGAAAAATGACGATGGGCTTGGAAACAGTCAAATTCCAAGAAGAAAAATAGTGCCATGTAGAAAATTCGCTAGTCTACGAATTGAACAGGATTTGGAGGTCGGTGACATATGGTACAGAATAGATCCAAAACGGATCCTCAATTAGAGTAAGGACAACTCGTTATGTAGCTAGTGCATATAGTTTCTTCCTGTAGAGTGTTTTGAATTTGTTCTTAAGGTAGAATTCGATAAGATTCTCGCTCTCAAACGTCTGAAGAATAATAAAATCAAACCCGCGTTCGCGAGCTATTTCTAGGCATCTGAGAATCATTTTACTAGCTAAACCCGTGTGTCTAAACGAGTGCAGAGTTCCCAGACAATAAAGTCCCAATATGTTATCGTGCTCGAATAATGCACAACATCCGACAGGTCTATCCTCAAGATAAGATGCAAGCAACACAAGTCTATCAAAGTTAATACTCACAATTTTTTTCACTTCATATTCCCATTGAACCACATCAAATGATTTACAAAACAGCTCGCACCAAAGGTCCCGTGATGCTTTATCGTTGTTAATCCTACCGAAGCTTTGACTTTTTGTTTCTGAATGTGCATCGAGGTTAAGATTTTCGTTTGCGTACAATACCATGGTCTGAAGTGAATCAATATGTCTAAAACCTTTTTTTATTAGCAACTTCTCCAAATTGCTATATTGATATTCTCTATTCTCGATTATGTATAGACAGCAATTTATTTTCATTTTTAGAAATGTTTCTAGGACTCCATCTATAGTATTTTTTACATTAGTGGAGCAGAGGCTATTCCATCTATTAAAAAAGTAGTCGAAGAACAACTTTTTATTGAAAAATATTTCTGCACATTTCCCTAGGGTTATTAGGTTAGTCCATAATGAACAAAACAATGTTTCGTTGTTTTCAATATCAGTCTCAATACTCCGGTCCAAACTTATTCACTATATTTTTAATCTTTTATTCATGGTTTGCAGCTTGCTGCATCTAAGAGTATTTCTACTCCATGTTCATTATTAAAGTCATCTTCTGGAACTTGAATAACACTTATTATAGTGTTTGGCGCGATGTTGTTAGTTCTTACTATTATTATAAGTAGAGCGTTACTAGACCTTCCTCTCGAATTTTATTGTAGGCGCGGGGAATTCCAGAGGTTTGATCCAGTGCTGACAATCGATAAAATATATGATTTGATAATTATATTTTTTTGACACGTCGCTGAATCCTATAGCATTGTTTTATTGTTTTGACGTTTTCTGTGCCTACCTTTAATATTGAACTTGGCCTTAGACTAAACGGGATTTTTACACAAGTTATAATCTATAGTACTCGCATACAGGATCTTTATGCTGTTTTGGAGGATGTCAAAGTAAGATGAAATTTTGACGTATGTCGTTGCATCTTTTATAGTTGGTCGGACTGTCCAAAGACACCTTGACGTGTATGATTAACGATCCCAAAGACCAGATAGACTTAGCC
>JBKPEX010000261.1:0-5546 GCA_046728625.1 Thermoproteota archaeon | reverse complement strand
CTCTCAATACTCATGGACTTGCCAGAGTTATTGCGGTATATTATATTCTCCCAAGGTAATTAGCAGTTTGACATCTTTTGGAAGTACCAAAATGTAGGAATGTAGGACTAACACCGTCATTCCTTTATGCCATTAATATGAAGTACGAATAAGTCGTTAGTGATGCAGATAACATAAATATCTAGATAGAAAAAGGCTTTTTCTAATTATGTAAAAGCGGCTAGTATCTAAGATCTGTACAAGAGCCAAATTACCGAAACAAAGTTTGCGTCATAACAGTAGTAACTTTGGGTATGATACGTTCGCTTTAATAATATTGTTTTAAATTTGGCATATTAAAAATACTAATAATATATCTAATGAATAAAATAATTCTGAAGATATCGTGTATTTCTCATGATCATCTACGACATCTGTCTCATACTGGTCTAGTAAAAATGAGTACACAAGGGCAGGTCACTTCCCTACTCTTTCAGGTATCGAAATATCTTTGTATCTTAGGTTGCGTACGTATCAATCCACCTTTTAGCATACCGGTCATGATTTTGAAGTACTACAATTCTTGAAATTTCACTTTCATCCATGATAGAGAACATTGGATTTGCGTCGTGCAATTTGAGTGCAAGAGTTCTGATTTCCTCCATCTCCAGCATGTTGTCCTTTTCGAGACGCTGTGTAGACATTCCTATGTGCATGTAGGATTTCAATTCAATAAAGTGCGGATTGCCATCTCTGACTAATTGGGCTATCTCATCTATAAATTTGATGCTGTCGTTGTACCCTCTAATCATCGTCATCCTCATAACCGTGCGAGTATTGACCGTTGACAGGAAACTGAGGCTTTGTAACCATCTCTCCCACGCGTCCTTGTGCCGAGGTCGATTAATTGAGTAAAACATTTTGCGATTTGACGCGTTACTAGATAGATAAATCTGGGTCGGTAGAGAATCTTCGTTGGCCAACCTGTGAAGCATTTCGGGTTCCTGCCCATTGGTTACAAGAAAAATAGATTTAGTGGCTTTCAAGCTTTTGAGATATTTAATAAGTCTTGGCAACTTTGGGTACATAGTTGGCTCTCCTGACAGGGATATTGCATAGTGAGCAGGTAGCATCGACTCATCAATTTTCCTCTTGTCATTTGCCGGGTTACCATAAAACCCTACGATTAATTTTTTCCGCTCTGTCAATAAATTTTCAATAATCGTATCAGGTTCGTCAACCAAATCTGCTGGCATTTGCATTGTATCATAAAACTCTGTAGGTCGCCAGCAGTAAACGCATCTATTTTCGCAATTCATTACAGTAGGTGTCATTTCCATACATCTGTGTGTGGAAATGCCGTAAAACTTGTGTTTGTAACATTCACCTCCATTTGCAAAGGATTTCTTAGTCCAATGGCAGAGCTCAACTGCAGAGTGGTTGTACACTCCATATTTTGCCTTCTGCAGCTTTGATTTTATTTGAGGTCTAATTTGAATAAGGCTATCCTCTTCTAGGTGTGTGGTGTGCTCATCAGAACAACTCATCTGAGCATAGCGCATGACCATCAAATTTAAAGCTTCCATAAATAGCCTAATGCGTAACACAGAAAGCACTACCAGTGAAGAAATAAATTAATACTGTCTCATTCTTGTATTGCAACGCTCAATACCTTTTATGTCAATCAATAATCTTAGAGTACACCTTAATTGAAATCAATAAACACCCGGTTTCTTGGTAAAAATTCTGAAAAGCGTTAGTCCAATTTCTCATCTAGGAAATGGTACTACTGGAATCATTACATAATTTTCTTCTTCATTTCGTCTGCAAACTCCATCCTTCTACCAAACCACAATTCCGTATTTCCGCTAGACATCTTAATCTGTACAATAATCATTCCCGTGGTCCTTTCTATCTTTATTAATGCCTTGCTGTCTAAGTAGTATTCTTTAGCACTAAAGACTAGAAATTCCCAACCCTCCCCAAATGCATATTTGTAATTTAATTCCTTTTTGAATTTAACCGCGTTTAAGATCCAGTCTATGCATTCATCTATATCCAGTTGCATTAATTATGTCACACTGTAGATTTTTTTTCTTTGAAGCTTTTAAGAAGTACTCTTATATCAATAAGAAAAGAGAATTAAAAATTACAAACTGATAAATCGACTTGTACTATAAAAAGAACATTCCGAGAGAAAAAGAATGAATTCCACGATGACAGTACTCTACTAGAATAACCCATTGCCACATCTATGTGATGATATCTTGCAAGAAATATTGAAAGCTTATTATATGTTCTTAACAGTGAAAGTTTAATGAAGATCCGATGTCCTGACTGCAAGAATGCAGCCGAACTTTCAGATAATTTTACCAATGTTAAATGCTCGTATTGTAGTTTGGACATGACATATGGGGAGTACGTAAAATATGTGGCTTATAAGGACGCAAGATACAGAGATATCTTATCAGATTATAAACAATAGCAACTTAGTTTATAACATGATTATTATCAAAATCTTTCCACGATATATAATTGGCCAATAGCTAAGAACTGGCTCTAATTATTTAATTGACTAGCACAAAATATTCTTAATTGTTCGGCTGTTTATGCTAATCCAACTCATGGCTATCCAGATCGTCCTTATGTTTCATCTCCTCTTCAATAGATTGTACGAAGGCATCCTCAACTTCGCTATCTTCAGTAATATCTTTCTCTGTCATAATAAAATTATCTACCCTCCGCAGATATAATGCTTAGTATTGGTCTCCTATGTGTGCACCGGCGATGCGCTAATATAATAAAGCCGACTATTGAGTAGCGATTCGGCGGTACCTAAAGGCCTCAATTATTTGACAGCCAACGTACACGAAGTAACAATATATGGATGGTAATTAGTCATCCATCTATCCATCAAGACAACGTGGATAACCTCGTGCCTCAATCCCCTTAAGAACCATACATAGAGGGAATTTTTATTTCTGGCACTTATTCTATGTGTTGTACTATTCAAATAGCCTTCTATGCTCAGCCATCATGCATCTATTGAACACAACATCTATACCGTTCTTTGTAGCTATTTTCTCTGCTTCTTCATTGTGAATGCCTTCTTGCATCCAGATTACTTTTATACCCTTCTTCTTTAGCGCGTCTCTTACAACGTCTAATACATCTTCGGATTTCCTAAATATGTCAACAATGTCGATGTCTTCTTTAATATCCGAAACTGATTGATAAGATTTTCTTTGCAATATTTCAGTTGATGTAGGATTGACTGGTACTACGTTATATCCATTGTCGATCAGATACTTGGGCACGTAATGCGCCGGTTTGCCTTCGTTCTTAGACATTCCAACTACTGCTATATTTTTTAAGTTGTATATTTTCTTTAACTCAGAATCGGTATGCATGTCTCTAGTATCCAAATTCAAGATGCATAATTTTAAGCATAATGATATTTATAGCTTGAATTCAGTGGTCCGACGACTTTACAAACGTAAACAACATGATAATATTTAGATCAAAAACGTTTAATTATCCAAGAAAAGGAGACTCTTCAAATTTTGTTAGATAAGAAACCAAGAATTCCTATCGAAATAAAGTACGTAATCGTAACTATTATAGGAGTTGCAATAATATGGTTTGGAATAAGATATGCATTCGGATCGAATAACCCATTTTATGTGGTGGCAAGTGAAAGTATGGTACCTAAACTTAATGTTGGGGACCTGTTAATGGTAAAGCACACTAACGCGGGATCCTACTCTTTCAATGGCTTGAATATTGGCGATATCATTGTCTTTAGATCTCCGGGAGTTACAAATGAAGGCGAACACAGGATTATAGTGCACAGAGTTGCAGAGATTGTAACTGACAATAAGGGAAATGAAATTGTCCGAACTAAGGGTGATGCAAATCCTTCATCAATTCCCTTTCTAGACTATCCAATAAGGGAAAAAAATTATATCGGCAAAGTGGAATATATTATTCCACGCGTGGGACTTCTTACACGAATAATTAGTCCGCCAGTGAATTACATTATTATTGCAGTAATCATAGTAATAATGTTCCTTTACCTGCGAAGAGGTATGAAAGAAAATATTAGATAATACATGTAACGATTCTCTTCTAGAAAACTGGCTTGGTTATCTTGGAAAAAACCCTTTCTATTCCAGCACCAACTTTTGCGAACCAAATACCAATACAGTATTTTGTTGACCATGAAGTTCTTCGGATTTATCTTTTAAGTTCATTATTAATCGGTCATGATTTGATATTAGGTAACTGCATAACATTTTTCAACCTTTAATTTTTATGAGCGCATCCGTAACCGCACCTTCTGAAGCCGAACGAACTAGGGTTGAGTATTTAGCCAGTGCTCCCTTTACATAGCGCGGAGCTTTAGGTCTCCATTTTTTCTGTCTAAGCTGGATTTCCTTTCTCGTTATTTTTAGATCTATTCTGCCTCTAGTAATATCGATAGCGATCAAATCTCCATTCTTAACAATAGAGATGGGACCACCCATTATAGCCTCTGGTGCCACATGGCCTATCATGAATCCTCTAGTTGCACCAGAGAATCTACCGTCCGTTATCATCGCCACTTTTTCTCCTAAGCCTTGGCCTATTATAGCAGCAGTAACTGCCAACATCTCTCTCATCCCAGGTCCCCCTTTTGGACCTTCATATCTTATTACAACGGCGTCTCCTGCTACTATCTTTTCAGAGGAAACTGCACTAAATGCTTGTTCTTCAGTCTCAAAAACTTTTGCTCGACCAGTAAACTTCGTAGAATTTAAACCAGCAATTTTCATTACTGCCCCTTCAGGAGCAAGTGAGCCTCGCAGAATTTTAATAGTTCCTTCTGTATGTATGGGCTCATCCGTTTTGATAATATTTCTGTCAGCTATCATATTTTCGTTAAATGCTAGGAGATTGCTTCTCATCGTAGTTCCAGTAACAGTCATGACCTCTCCATTAAGCAGTCCCTTTTTTAGCAAGAATTTTAAAATAATAGGGATGCCTCCAACTCTGTCAAGGTCTGTCATTACATAAAGTCCACCTGGCCGCATACTTGCTATATGTGGTGTCCTTCTACGAATTCTCTCGAAGTCCGCTAAACGCAACTTAACACCGATCTCTCTGCCTATGGCCAAAAGATGCAAAACAGCATTGGTCGATCCCCCTATAGCATTTATAACCGCAATTGCATTCTCAAGGGCTTCAAAAGTCAGTATGTCCTTTGGACGAATATTATTCTCGATCAAGTCTGATATCGCTTTTCCTGTTTTGTAGCAGATTTCATTTCTCCTGGCGCTTTCTGCCTGAGTAGATGCACTTCCTAAAAGCGATATACCAATTGCTTCGCTTACAGAAGCCATAGTATTTGCAGTATACATTCCTGCACAGGAGCCCGCGGCAGGACATGCAACATTTTCTAAACTTACTAAACTTTCTAAACTCATTTTGCCAGCATCATAGGTGCCCACTGCTTCATACACATCTTGCACAGTCACTTGTTTTCCATTCCAATAACCTGGCGAGATTGTTCCCCCATATACAAAAAT
>JBKPEX010000411.1:0-5573 GCA_046728625.1 Thermoproteota archaeon | reverse complement strand
TTGTATAACTTCTCCGTTAACAGCTTCTGTCAGATCTTCTATTTTAAACTCCATCAATTTTCACTATTTAGTTTTCCAATTTTTTGACTTTGATAGCGTGTCCTGTCGGATGGTAATATTGTTACCTTTCTTGACCAATTCTGATTGTAGGAGAACAGCTGCAATGGCAGCGTATGTTTTAGTCTTTGATTGCTCTTTCATGTTCTTATTCATTTTATCCATTATCGCAAATCTTTCAAGATAGTCTGTTGAGATATCCCCCTTGATGAAATTTTGATCGTCCATTATCGTTTTATAAAGTGGAATCGTTGTGTTAATACCTTCTATGATAAATTCATCGAGTGCATTCCTAGTTCTTTTTCGGGCTTCTTCAAAATCAGCCCCCCAGGCAATTAGCTTTGCGACTAATGAGTCATAATATCCAGATACTGTACATCCTGGATATAGATATGTATCTACTCTAATTCCTGGACCGTACGGTATAGTACAATTTGGAACTGGTCCGACTGAAGGAGTAAAGTCGTAAAATGGATCTTCAGCATTAATCCTACATTCGATAGCGCATCCATGCATTTTAAGATCCTCTTGCTTAAATGTTATTTCTTCACCTTGAGCTATCGCTATTTGCAATTTCACAAGATCAAATCCTGTTACAAGCTCTGTAACAGGATGCTCTACTTGAAGCCTAGAGTTTATTTCAATAAAGTAAAAGTTGCCATCTTCAGCACGCAAGAATTCTGCCGTGCCTGCGTTGAGATAATCTACAGCTATCGCTGCCTTTACAGCCATTTCACCTACCTGAGCCCTAGTTTGTGTATTCACTACTGGAGACGGTGACATCTCTATAAGCTTTTGGTGGCGTCTTTGTATAGAGCATTCGCGTTCAAATAAATGCCTAGTATTACCGTAGGAATCCCTAATTAACTGAAATTCAATATGTCTTATCCTCTCAAGATATTTTTCAACGTAAAGCGCTGCCTTTCCAAAAGCGGCTTTTGATTCTTCAGAGGCCATTTGGAATTCCTGTCTTAGTTGTTTCTCGTCAAGAGCAAGCCTAATGCCTCTACCGCCACCGCCAAATGCGGATTTTAATAGAACGGGGTATTTAATATTGTGAGCAATATCTGCTGCTTTCTCTACATCGTCTATAATTCCGTCGCTACCGGGAACGGAATTAACATTAGCTTTTCTCATCACTTCCTTACACTTCATTTTATCTCCAGTGACTTCCATGGCCTGGCTTTTTGGCCCTATGAATATAATATTGTTCTTTTCACAGATTTCAGCAAACTTCTCATTTTCTGACAAGAAGCCATAACCTGGATGAATTGCATCTACTCCTATAGAAGTGGCTAAGTCAATGATTTTATTTATGTTAAGGTAGCTTTCTGAGGCAGCAGCTGAACCAATATGATAACATTCGTCGGCTTTTTTAACATGTATTGATCTAGCATCCTCATCTGAATAAATAGCAATTGATTTAATTTCTAACTCCTTGCATGCTCTTATAACTCTAAGAGCAATTTCACCTCTATTTGCAATCAAAATGCTCGAAATTTTTTTTGTCATCTTAGACACCGGCTACAGATTTATATTTCCGTGTTTTTTATACGGCCGAGATTCTTTTTTATTAGATAATGCTTCCAGAGCACGGATTATCATGGGCCTAGTCTCCATAGGGTCTATTACCACGTCAATAATACCCTTTTCTGCTGCTATATAGGGGTTAGCAAATTTGTCACGAAATTCCTTTGCAAGCCTTTTTTTTGTCGTCTTTGCGTCTACAGATTTCTTTAAATCCTTTCTATGAATAATAGTTATTGCCGCTTCTGGACCTAACACGGCGATCTCTGCTGTGGGCCATGCATAATTCACGTCGGATCTCAAATTCTTACTTCCCATAGCAATATATGCTCCACCGTAGGCTTTACCGATAATACAAGTAATCTTTGGAACTGTGGCTTCACAATATGCAAATAATAACTTACTTCCATGCCTAATTATCCCATTATGTTCCTGATCAGCACCTGGAAGATACCCAGGTGTGTCGACAATGGTGACTAATGCAATGCCATATGAATCACAGAATCTGATAAACCTCGCGGCCTTGTTCGATGAATCTATGTCCAAAGCTCCGGCCAAGTACATAGGCTGGTTAGCAATAATTCCTATCGACCTTCCTCCCATTCTTGCAAATCCAACAACCATATTCTCTGCAAAAAGTTCATGAACCTCAAAAAAGTCACCATCATCCACAATAGACCTTATTATTTGCTTAATGTCATACTGCTCGTATGGATTGTCTGGTAAAATATTAATGAGATTAGTATCAAGCCTATTTGGATCATCTCTTATTTCAGATATAGGAGCTTCTTCAGTATTGTTTTGAGGAATAAATGATAGGAGTTTCTTTATCTTATCCATACAATCATATTCGTCTTTGGCTACAAAATGTGCTACTCCAGATTTGGTAGCATGGGTTTTTGCTCCACCTAGTTCTTCAAAGGATACTTCTTGGCTTAGGACTTCCTTGACAACTTCAGGTCCTGTAACAAACATCTGACCTACATTTTCTACCATTATAACAAAATCCGTCATTGCTGGAGAATATACCGCACCTCCAGCACAGGGACCTATGCTCGCAGTGATTTGTGGTATTATTCCTGAAGCTATGGTATTCCTATAGAAAATATCACCATATCCATCAAGACTCATAACACCCTCCTGAATTCTAGCGCCCCCAGAATCGATAATACCAATAACTGGTACGCCAGCCTTTATTGCATGATCCATTAATTTAACTACTTTCTTTCCTGCCATTTCGCCTAGAGACCCTCCCAAAATGGTAAAGTCATATGCATACACAAACACCTGACGACCGTTGACCATACCAAAACCAATGATAACGCCATCTCCGTAGTATTTTTTGGCATTAAAATCCTCACTTCTATGGGTTACATATTTATCGATTTCGAGAAAAGTACCCTCGTCTAAAAGAAGATCTATTCTCTCTCTTGCGGTAAGCTTTCCTTTTGAGTGCTGAGCTTCAACCTTGTCTTGACCCCCGCCAGCTTCCGCTAATTTTTTTATATCATATAACCGTTTAATTTTCTCTTCGTGCATGGCAGTGCATTTAATGCTGGTAGCTTCATATATAAATTCATACAATGGTGATCTGCTTATAAGCAAAAACGCGGGCTATGAACCAGCAGCGGTAATTTACTCATAGAGAATATTTTATGGTATTTTATTATATGTTGTACAACTATCCATTTAAATGCAAATTGATAGGGGTATTAATTTTTCTGATGAAATTATTGTTATATATAAGAGATTTTTTTTCTTGACATAATAGAACGAGATCTTGTTGTAATGATCGTAAGCAGCCTACTTGTTCATCTTTACTCTCTCAGTCCTGTCCTGCCACCCCGTGCTCTTCGAAAGTAGTTCATTCCAAGATTATAGTTCTCAAATAATGATTGTAATGTTTCTATTTCTGTGCTAAGCGTTTCTATTTCAACCTTGTTTAACTCAGGATCGGCCTTTAGAAGTTCTAACTTTTCATTTTTTTCCATTAAAAGCTTTCCTACGTTTTGCTCATATTCACTTGACATAGAGGGAAAAGAGATTGCATTTTATATTAATTTAACCTTCTTTGATATTTTTGACATCTTGGAGATGAACTGCTTTTGATAATTTTCATATGCCTCAGAATTCATGAGACATTCATTACATATACATATGACAGATGTTTTTGCCTGCATATTGTATCTATTGCTTTTCTCTTCAAATCCGCATTCAAGAGAATTGGTCAGTTTATTACATATATAACAAGGCGTATCATGTTGTTCCATAGAAAATGAAGTGGAAGAACGATTGGAGGATGTATTTGATTCCTCTGTATAAGAAGAACTAGACCGATCCTCATGAATTGCACATTTTGTATGTTTAATAGACCTTGATCCTCTAGACCACAGTGCATATTCGCCAGATAAAATTTCCTTTCCGCATTCTCTGCATTTCGCTTTATATTTTATTAAAAGCCTTACCCAGTCTGGTGTTTTTTCATTCATGTTATAGTTTTTCCATTCGTGTTGTTTCTCTTGCCAAGGCTTCGCCAGTCTTTTCATCAAGTTTCATCTTTGCAGCAAATTTCCTTGGATCTTCATTGTTGTCATATAGGACTCTGAGTAGGTATGGTAAATACATCAAACCAAATGTACTTTTTGAGATATGAGCTTCTCGTGATAGTTCCGATATCAAGCGTTTCATTGATTGACCTCTGACAAAAATTGGTCCCATGATTGGCCATATCATACTATACTGATTATATTTGATCCCCTTATTGCAAGTATAGGAAAATAAAGAGTGTATAAGAATATCGTTTATATATTTCAGCAGTCTCCAATGTTGACCTTTCCCGATTCTGCCTAGTATCATATCTACCTTTGAAAGTACATCTAAAACATGGGTTATGCTGTCATGATTAATTTTTGATGAAGATACACTTGTAAAAATAGCATTTATTAGATCTTTACGTCTCTCTTCCTGTGATAAACCAAAGCGGGGATCTACATAAACTGCATCAGCTTGCAATAAATAGGCTTTTGCATCTTCTACATTGGAAGCTGAGAAATAGCCATTAAGTGCATGTGAGATCTCGATCTTAAAATTAGTTGTCTTGACTGCATCATATCCAGCAGATTTTGTCTGGGCGTTGTTTAGCAAGGATCTAATATCTCCTTGGCTATTATCTACAAGTGATATTGTCTCCTCGAGTGTAAATTCTCTTCGTTCTTTATTCAGTATATATCTCAAAAAGATTAAAAGCAATCTATTTGGAATACGCCCAAATTCTATAACCTTGGAGACTTTAGCAAGATCCTTGATTCTGGTGTCATGACTATTTGCAGCCATAATGATTGGAATGGTTGGCTCCTTTAATACTCCAAGAAGAAATTCTACTCCTCCAGAATCCTGTCTACCAGAAATTCCATCAATTTCATCCAAGAATAATAATATTGCTCTTCCCAAAAGACTAGTATTATTAAGAATTGGAATAATCCTATTTTCCAGATCTTCTCTTTTTCTGTTGTCGCTAGCATTCAGCTCTATAAGATCATAATTAAATTGTTTTGCTAGTGCATGCACAAAGGAGGTCTTTCCTACTCCAGGAGGCCCTATTAATAGCAAAGGTTTACTTCCATTAATCCATCCTGACAGCCATTTTACTGAAGATAATCTAGCATCTTCATTTCCTATCATTTGTTCTACTCTCAACGGCCGGTAAACTTCGCTCCACATCATAGTATGCATTCATATCACTTTAAATCATAATTAAAGATAGTATATGGTTTTGTTAATTATGTTATGAATATGTTTGTGGTAACAGTAGTTTGACTGTTCCATACCCAAGCTCAAATGTTCCATTTTTCTCGAATTGGTTTAGTGGGGTGTTCCATTTTCACGGTCAGCACATTGTGCAACTCTATACTACTTATTGTAAAGGAGTTAGCTTTATGGTTTTCCTTCCTAAATTATGCATTTTCTGTGTAAAGGATAAGGCTTATGCA
>JBKPEX010000376.1:0-6369 GCA_046728625.1 Thermoproteota archaeon | reverse complement strand
CCGGACGCTATTAAAATTGGCATGGTATACAACAAAAAAGTTATCAAAACCATATGTGATTCATTACAAAATGTGAGAGCTCCGATAGTCCTCGATCCAGTTATGTCATCTGGAAGCGGTGTAAAGTTGTTAGTTGATAACGATTTACAAAATTATATCTCAAATCTAATACCTCTGTCGACCATTATTACGCCAAATTTAACGGAAGCACAGAAGATTACAGGCATAAAAATTAGATCAGAACAAGACATAAGAGAGTGCATAAAGGTCCTAAAGGCATATGGAGCAGCAAGTGTGGTAATCAAAGGCGCAAACTTTCAGAAAAATAAGATTATTGATTTTCTTTGGGATAATGACAAAAAAAGCTTAATCAAAATAAGAAACCGTCGAATAAAATATGCTCTACAGATTCATGGAGCTGGCTGCAATTTTTCAGCAGCTGTCACCGCATTTTTGGCACAAAATCTAAAGATTGTTGATGCCTGCAAATTGGCAAACAAATATGTACATAGTTCAATTAGAACAGCTTTGAAATTAGGCAACGGTTTAATTGTAAACGATCCGATTTCCAGCATGTACGACAGTTCATTAAGATATAACGTATTGCGAAAATTAAATGACGCCATATGTAGGGTTTGCAGCTTAGATGGGCTAGGCGTCTTGATTCCGGAAACGCAATCAAATTTAGTGTTTGCCCTTCCTTATGCAAGGAGGCTGGATGAAGTGGCTGGCGTGAAGGGAAGAATCATAAAGATAGAAAGACAAGTGAAGCCTGCATCTATAATAGATTTTAACGCGTCAAAACATGTGGGTTCTGCTGTCTTGGCATACATGTCTGTTAATAGTGAAATGAGATCAGCTATGAATATCAAGTTTGACGATAGGATAATCTCTATCTGCAAATCTCATTTTGAAGTATCCAGCTATGAAAGGTCCGAAGAGCCGATCGATATTAAAAGAAAGGAGGGAAGTAGCATTTTTTGGGGAATTAAGAATGCTCTCTCAAGAAATGATCGGGCTGACATCATTTATCATTTGGGAGACTTTGGGAAAGAGCCAATGGTCATGGTATTTGCCTTTGATCCGATAACGGTGTTTCACAAGGTAAAAAAAATACTTAAATTATACGACAAATAACAATATTGTAATCTGTGTCTTATTTATACAGAAGTAGGATTAATGATACTATTTCAAAGAATGGCATAAATGTAATACATAGAGCATGACAAGAAATGAAAGCAGTAATTCTAGCCGGCGGATTGGGGACCAGACTTCAACCTTATACATTCTTTATCCCAAAGCCGATGTTACCTCTAGGTAACAAGCCCCTTCTTGAACATATCATTGAATGGCTAGCGCACACAGGCAGAAAAACTCGCAAGCCCGCGGCTTACATAGAGGAAGAGAATACAGAGGACTGGAAGAATGCGACAACAAACTCAGCACCAGCAAAATCAAAGATAGATCATATCATCTTATGCGTGAGCTACCTACACAGAACAATTGAAGATTATTTTGAAGATGGCAGTAGGTTTGGCATAAAGATAGACTATGCAAGGTCGGATAGACCTTTGGCTACGGCGGGGCAATTGAAAACTGCAGAAAAACTGCTGGAGGGTAGTACATTTGTGTGTGTGTACGGTGATTCCGTGTATGAATTTAATATCGATGATATGATCAGTGAACACAGACGTTCCGATGCGATTGCCTCGATGGCCCTTTTGTCCTATAAAACAAATCTGCGATATGGTTTTATTGATCTAGAAAGGATACAAGGAACGTCAACTCGACCTAATAACAGAGTGATAGGATGGCGCGAAAAGCCTGAAGTCAAGGGACTAATTAATATAGGCTGCTATGTTATGGAACCGGAGTTTCTCAGGCTCATTCCCAAATCTAGGTCCTTCGGAATGGACGATGTAGTAAGAAAAGCGCTCGAGCAAAGGAAAATTGTAAAGGGCTTTGAGATCGGGTCGGGCTTTATTGATATAGGAGATAAGAAATCCTACCTAGCGGCATACAAAAAGTATCTAAAGAAGTTAGGTAGAATATGAAATAAGGCTAGGACAGCAATGCTGACTTGCCGACAAGGGAACCTGATTTTGTTGTTATAGATGTCTAATGCAAGGCGTCAGAAGACTCATTATGGGGCTCCTTGATGCAGATGTCCTCACTCACTGAGCATTTAAATAGTGTTAAGGTGAAATTTTTATATTAAGATGGTTTCAGTAGACCAGGTCTTATCATCACTTAAGAAAGTTGTGGATCCGGAATTGCATAAAGATATAGTATCGATGGGAATGATAAAAGATCTTACAATCGGTAACGGCAAAGTTGGATTTACCTTGGAACTAACTACTCCAGCATGTCCTTTCAATTCAGACATAGAACAGGACGTACGAAATACTATTGCGGGACTCGGAATTACGGATCTAGATCTGAAGGTTACGGCAAGAGTAATGGAAGGTCGCGCTGTGTCGATGGACGAGCTACTGCCTGGAGTCAAGAACATAATTGCAGTTGCAAGCGGAAAAGGCGGAGTTGGTAAGAGCACGGTTTCTGTTAATCTTGCCCTATCGCTATCAAAGACTGGAGCAAAAGTGGGTCTTCTAGATGCTGATATTTATGGACCCAGTGTACCTCTGATGCTGGGATTAAAGGAGGCACCAGCAGTGATAGACAACAAAATCCAACCTGCCATTTCCCAGGCAGTCAAAGTCATTTCCATGGGATTCTTCTATGAACAATCACAGCAAGCCGGGATATATAGAGGACCAATTGTATCAGGTATAGTAAAGCAATTTCTCACCGACGTAAATTGGGGCGAACTAGACTACTTGATTGTTGATTTGCCACCGGGAACTGGAGATGCATCTTTAACCCTAGCACAGACAATACCGATCACCGGAATATTGATAGTTACTACGCCTCAAGATATTGCTATGAACGTTGCGACTAAGGCGATAGGAATGTTCAATAAATTAAATGTCCCAATAGTGGGAGTTGTCGAAAACATGAGCTATCTCCAATGCCCAGACTGTAACAAGAGGATAGATATCTTTGGAGCCGGGGGTGGCCAAAAAATAGCTGAGAAATTTAAGATACCTTTTATCGGAGAAATTCCACTTGATCCTCAGATTATGCAAGGCAGCGATACAGGCAATTCAATTCTAGTTTCTGACCCTAATTCATCACCTGCTGATGCCTTTACAAAGGTCTCAAAGCTAGTTGCTGGTCGGGTTAGTATTATTGCATCTGAGATCAAAGATCAAGAAGAATCCGAATCAAGCAATAAACAGGTTTCTCTTGATAGCAATCCTGGCGATATCTCTGATAAAATGCAATCCCATAATGCCTCTCAACGATGAACTCATTAGTATTCTAAAGAAACCGCTTGGTGACTTTATACCGGATAACAAAGTCACTAAACAAAAAATTCTAACTTACGTCAAAGAAGCCAGTCTAGTGGCAGCGGTGGGAGACGCTACGACTTTTAAGCTTTTATCATTTGATCTCATTCCAGAAATATCGATCTTAGATGGAAAAGAACGACGAAGCAAAGTAGAAGATCCTTATGTACCCAAAAATGGTAGGTCTGTTGATGAACAAGGCATAGCAGCCATAGATGAACTGAGGTGTACTAATCCCCCAAGCACTATTTCAAAGGACGCCTACACTGTTTTGAAATTTGTAATGGAGCGAAAGAGATTTCCTGTTAGAATCTTAGTAGAAGGAGAGGAAGATCTTCTCACTTTACCAATGGTTAGCATGTCCCCAGATGGGGCCATAGTACTATATGGCCAGCCTCTCGAGGGAATCGTAATAATAAGAGTAACTGAGACTATACGGAAAAAAGCCAAAAGCTTAATGGATAGCATAGACGCCCATTAACTATGCGGGTATGATGATGTGGTGGCTAAATGATTCAGCCAAAAGATGATTACAGAAACAAAATGTCTGATCCCGCGCCCTTATCATGCTTTGCAGAGATTATCCCCTTAAATTTATTGGGATCCAAACAATTATTTTATGTCTTAATCTCTGGATTAGGAATAATATCATAATGCGTCAACAATTGCGATAACCTTTGTTCATATTGACATTTCTTTTCAGGAGCTAAAAAATATTGCTAGTAGTGTTTGGATGATATTGCTCTTGTTGATTTAAAAAGATATGGTATGGTAATACCGTGGACGCTCTTCACTCATTCTTGAAGATCTCCGTAACGTTTTAGATTTGTTATATAATTAATAGCCACGAATGTGATTTGTGACTACTATTCATGACAGCTACATGGGCACTTAGCCATTGTAATATCGAAGGAACAATCTTCATTCGCCGAACAGGAATCTGTTACTGGCCATTCTCCAGGGCACTCACTATGCCTTCCGCGTTTGCAGAAAAAAGTTAAATCCAGTTATGTTTCAATTTCCTAGATAGAAATCTACCAAATAAACCCTTTGATACTTAACAGAAGTAAATCACATCAGAAGTTGATGTTAAATAATTGAGGGGCATAGATCGATCCGTCTTTAACCTTTTTTACTTTGGCTACGGAGAGATAATGAGGCCATATGGTTACCATTAATGAGCCCTCAGGAACACCTTCCGGCAACTCTATCACTACTATGTCATCCGGCTTTACGCCATATTCGTATAACTTGTTCTTGCTGAGCTCAACAACCTCTTCCGACATTCCGCTGCTATAAAGATAAACCTTGCCAATGTAATTGATTTTTTCGCCCATTTGATTTGTCTCTATGATTGGAGGTGGACTACTAAAACATACTGTTTTCGGAAGATGATGTAAAGATAATTATACACAGAAACCGAAAGGCAGGTGTGAATTATTGTAATAATTGTAATAAGACAGTTGTACGTGGTACAAGCGGCCTGCTTTTTTTGTCATACCTTGAACTTGAATGATCAACTGGGGCTACAAATTATGGTTTAAGAAGAGCTCTAAAGAGATACAACATAATACCTGTTTGTCAGGCTGAAGGTGCGTCATGCGCCAAGGTGTTCTGATAAAACAGGAAGGGGGACAAGTGATTCATTGGCTAAAGTAATCCCAAAATCACAGCTCGTCCACATGAAATTTAGACATACAACCCATACATTCAAACACTTCATCTCCGACCGGTCCAGAGACGCGAAATCTAACGATCGTGGTGCATTTTGGACATCTACCTTCTACTCCGCGAATTTTCTTACGGGGCTTAACGCTGGCCCTTTTCCTGCTTCCCATTTAAAATAAACTTATTTTTACTCTTTTATAAACTTGGCATCAAGCGCCAGTTTGTGTATGATATTTTATCAACAAATGTAACACAAACAAATGTAATACGTCGCTAGTTTTAAACCTAGACTTTGGTTCAACACCGGTAACAAATAGGATGGATGAGCGTTGCAAGCTCTGCCTGTAAGTTATATTTTTTTTGCCCCACGGGAACTCCATATTCCCAAAGCAATAAATGCTAGTCCTATAACAAAGATTACAAAATCAGCAGGGATAAGTATTGACCACGTTTTATTTACAGATGCAGCATAGAAAAACAAGATAGACAAGAAAACGAACGAAATGCCGGTTATAATTTCTGCATTAATTTTCACCATACTAATTGCCCTCTAGAACTGCACTATAAATGATGTGCCTGCACTTACATCTTGACCAGCGGTTTAACCACTATAGTAATCTTAAAATTCGTTAATACGTCCTTACATCTGTTACGTATAGTGACCTCAGTCACCCCTGCTAAGTTTGAAACGTCCATCTGGAGCAAGTTGACGCCTAATAAAATTGCCGCTAAGTAAATATAAGCTGCAGCCAGACCATTAGGTGCCTTACCGTCAGCTAAAAGGTGATCGTAGGTCTTCTGTGCAATATCCATTGCCAATCTCTCAATTTTGGTATCAATCTTAGAGGTATTTACTAGTTTAGAAATATAGTGATCTATAGAGATACCTCCTGGGAATCTATTCATCATCCTTAATGTCCCATTGTTTGTGTTACTGGAATTGGTAGCATCCGAAACGGCGTCAGTAGCTAAACCATTTTGAATTCCAAAATTATCCACGGACCGAGCAAACGAACCAACAGATTTTGGATGGCCATTTTCGAATGCCATTGATTTCGGTTGGTTAACTACTGCAGATTGTGAGGAGTTGCTATTGGTTTCAAGAGGTTCGTTCTCTTTAAAAGATCCCATCTCCATAACCATATCTCTGTAGTATTTGGATGCAAGCTTGAGGTTCGAACGGTTGTATTCTGTGATGCCACTTGCCCCTACGATTTCTTCCAAGGAACGAATTATAGAGCACTTTTTACAAGCCAAATAAATTGTTGCGGCAGCCATACAGGCTATAGAC
>JBKPEX010000363.1:0-5540 GCA_046728625.1 Thermoproteota archaeon | reverse complement strand
CTCTGAGGCTTCATACTTCTAGCAACAACGGTAGTCTTCTTTAATATCTCTATGAGTCTCTTTTCCATTTCTAGTTTTTTAGCTGTTGACATAAGAGAGAACACTCCTGTTCCCGTCATGAATACTGCATAATCAATATTCTCATCTACTATTTTATTAATGAAGTTTTTAATGTCAATGATATCCTGCTTTGCATGTATACCCACTGTTGGTGCAAGATATGGCATGCCTTTGAATTTGGTTATCAAGCTAGCTAATTCGGTTGCCCTGCGGCTTGCTGTTATGGCAACTGTTATACCTGTTAACATAATAATGACACATTAATTATCATCTTATCCCTTTATATGCCCTTAATCACCATTTCTAATCTTTAATATTACCATCCTTGTTCAAGGAAGATTTACTTCATTATTTACTCCCGTACTGTAACACTCAGATGAAAATCAAAAATTAGAGAATCTAAACATTCGATTAACTATACTTCTTTATAGTCACAATACAACTGTATAAATAAATTATATAAAATGAATAATGTAAAGATATTCTCACGATTATTGATATATCCATAAACAAATAAGATTTTATAACAGTAGCAAATTGGCTGTATTAGATATCTGAATGAATAGTGGCAAATTTGACTTCTCCTTGTCTGAAGCAGAGTGGCAAATAATTCTTGATGCGCTCAGCAATACAATATTTAATGAGGAGATTACAGAAGAGGCTAGAAAAAATGCAAAAGAATTGTTTTTAAAGTTACAGAAAGAATTGCCAAACGAATAAGCCATTTTATCCGATTTAGCCACTAAGTCGACTACGTGATGGATTAAAAGATGCTGGACTCTATGTCATCCACCATTAACTATAATAAAAAATTCATACTAATACAAAGCAACTTGTAGAAGTAGGACGAAATTAAGCCATCTTCATATGGAAATACATATTAACCGTATATATAAGATATAAAAATCGAACTAATAGAATGTGTTTGAAACTCGATCAGAATATTTTTAGTCTTCTCTTATCACGACTGCGACAACAACCCTTGGATATACTCTTTATGTTATCAGTAATTTCTTCACTTACAACAGTTTTCTTATTTTATTTTCCTGGACATCAGCAGCAAGCAATAGCAGAGTCTATAGCACAGTCATTGGGTTCTCCTTTCCCGTCATCCTCTTCTTACCAAAATAAGACAAATGTACATTTCTTAACATATCAAAATTCTAGTGATGGAATAAGAATACAATATCCATCTAATTGGAAAAAAGTAGATCATGGAGACAATGCGAGTATTCCAAGTCACACAATTGAGTTTCTCTCTCCAATGACAGCCAATGATACATTTCAAGAAAATGTTTTTGTAAGAGTTGATCCTTTTCCTCAAAATCTGAGACAGTTAATTGTTGCTGAGGTTGGTGGATTCAAAACACAAGCTGTAAATTTTATGCTTCTTAACTCAGTACCAAGTATACTCGCTGGTAATCCAGCACAAATCTTGGTGTTTAAGTACAGTAATTTCTTGCCACAATTTAACACGTTAAAGGCAATGATAGTTCTGACAGTAAAGGACCAAAAGGCATATGCTATTTCATACGTTGCAGAATCATCTAAATATTCTGAATATCTACCAACTATACAAGAAATGATCCATTCTTTTAGAATAACAAAATAGATTATAACAAAATAGATTATATAGTCGATTTTTTAAAGCAACGCAGTTATTATCTTGAGAGAAGTATTTTACATCTTGTTTAATTCGGTCCGGACTTGTCTAATTATGTCTAGTACTGCATCTGCATCACCTGCTTCTGGATCTAATTCAAGATATAGATTAAGCATTTCAAGTGCTTCTATTGATTTTCCCCTTTTCAGCAATATCATTCCCTTATCCCTTATCGCGTCTGGATTATACTTATCAATTGCAATTATCATTTCGTTTGCTATTTGTGCTTTATTTATATCCTGAGCTTCATAATAGCTACCCTTTAGGTTGTTTAACATCCTAGTCATTACTTGTGCCGGAGTTGCCTTTTCTACAAAGGCCCGGGTCAGAGGAACATTCTGTCGTGGATAGAACTGATCCAGCAACTCTTTTAGAGAATAATCATCCATTATTCTGCCTCCATTAAATGGATCGATAATAATCTCGCTGTTGTCTCCCTCTAATACGTGCTTTACTAAAAAATGAGCAGGGAAATTAACAGGATATAATTTAAATTTCACAAGATAAGCAATTCGGATATATAATATTGATAACGTGATTGGAATGCCTAACCTTTGCTCTAAAACAATATTGAGATAACTATTTAATGGATTATAATAGTCTTGTACATTAGCTCTAAACCCTTTATCTTTAAATAGATAGTTATTAATTTGTTCTATCATTTGTGTTGGTCGTAGAGGCATGAGCTTCTTTAAAGAATATTTAAGATCGTCAGCCATTTGATCTATTCTTTTTAATGTCCCGTCAATATTCAGATCCGGATATGCAAGAATCCTTGACATATGCAGAGCGTATTCTGCCAGTCTGTCAGTATCGTCTGAAGAGATAATATGACTGGCAACATTAGCTTTCCAATCGTCAATTAACGAATTATAATCGTTATTGATAGACAATATGAATATGTAAAGAATTTTACTTACTTATATTTTGGGATGTGTACTTGTCAGCTTGAACTTTGAATTCCTGTTGTCTGTTGGATATACTGACGATAAATAAATTTTTAATAGTTCAAAGATTTCTTAGAGAAATCTCAATAACTAACTAACGGCTTCTTTCTTTCTTGCAGATATATCATTCTTAGCCATTTTGATATATTCAGCGTCTATCTCTGTACCTATATAATTTACGCCTAATCTAATACATGCCAAGGCAGTAGTACCTATTCCCATAAAAGGGTCATAAACAAGCATATCTTTCCTGTTTACTCCATGCATCTTTATACACAGATACGGTAATTTCTCCGGAAACACCGCTGGGTGAGGTCGGCCTTCCTGTATCGTAGGATATGGAATAAACCATACATTGCCCCTGTCTCTTTTATCTTGTGTTGCAGACTTCCATCTTCCTATATTTGTTTTATCCTGATAAGGAACGCCAATTGCTCTTTTATCCAGTTTTACATTTCCTCCTTTTGAAAAATGAAATAGGTATTCCTGAAGATCAGTTAGAAATCTTTCACTGATTATCGGTTTGAAATGACCTATAGAGAAGTCTCTGATTCCGTTACTTTTACCTATGTCCTCTTTCTCAATTGAAATTGATTTTATCCAATGGATTATATTTTGTAATTCATAATCTACTTCTAAAAATCTATTGACCACTTTAAATGGTAATGTAGGATCAGATGGTCTTCCGGATATGTTAAGGAAAAACGAGCCATTATCCTTTAGGATAGAATAACTTTTTTTAGCAACTTCATAAATCCAATCTAGATATTGCTGCCTCTCTTTCTTATCCTTGTATATGCGATATTCCTTGTTGATATTGTATGGAGGCGAAGTTACGATGACATCTACTCTAGGTGACCGATCATCAGAGGCAAGCGTATCCATGAAATTTAGGCAATCTTCCTGATAGATATTATCTACTTCTATTACTCTGACCATGCAATATCACAAACTAGATAAAGTCCTTTGACTATCATTATTGGATACATATTTCTTGAAATAATAACTAGAACTAACGACTTTGGCGCATCCATATAAGTATCATCCGTATATCTATCTATATAGACTACAGAAGCCTATTTTATTTATTACCCCATGTGAAAAAAAGAACTATAACAGATATACCCATTATTGTAAATGTTAACCATCCTATTATGTTAGATATCCGATTATTAGTTCTACCTCTAAGAATTGTTTTATCATTTGCTATTTTCATAACTGCAAAGAGAATCGGAACAGCAGTAACTCCATTTATAACAGCTGTATATATTAATGCTGTAATTGGATCTATATTAACAAAATTCATCAATAGTCCAATTGCTGTTGAGGCTATTATTACCAGATAGAATGACTTGGCCTGACTGAATTTTTTATTTAGACCTTCACTCCAACCAAATGTATCGGATAATGCGTAACCACAGGAGCCAGCTAAGACGGGTATTGCCAATAAACCAGTACCAATTATGCCAAGAGCGAAAATTGTCTTTGATATTTCCCCTGCATGAGGAAATGTCTTTACTAGAGGCTCTAACGCCTTTGCAGCTTGTTCTGCTGATTGTATATCGGTTATTCCATGGCTATGCAGACTTCCGGCTGTAGTTATCATTATTGTCCAAGCAATTAAATGAGCAAATGCTATTCCAGTAGCAACATCTCTCTTCATTAAACTTATTTCTTTTTTCGAAATCCGTGGATTTCCTCTACCTATTTCTTTTATTTTTCGTTTTGCAACATCTTCCTCAGCTTCCTCAGATGCTTGCCAGAAAAATAGGTATGGCGAAATCGAGGTACCGAATATTGCTACAAACATCATCGCAAATTTAGGTGTAAACTCAATATGCGGAATAATGCTTGAGATTAAAATCTGATTCCAGTTTCCTCCAACAATTATTGCAGTTATAACATATGTAAAAAGAGAAATCGTCAGATATCTTAGAATCCTTACATATTTTCTATATGGAACAAGCGTTTCTGAAGCTATAATAAATCCAGTAAAAGAAATCGTCGCGATGAATACAGGTAATTGAGGAAATATGAGTCTGACAGAGGCTCCCATTGCTGCCATATCTGCTCCAATATTTATCGTATTTGCAATAAGTAAAAGCCCCGCAAGTGGAAAGACTGCCTTCTTTGAATATTTTTTCTTTATTACTGAACTTAATCCACTTCCTGTGACCAGACCTATTCTTGCACATATTTCTTGGATAACCGTCATCATAGGATACTGGAATAATGCCATCCATAGCATTCCAAAGCCAAACTGAGAACCTGCTTGGGAAAACGTTGCAATTCCTGATGGGTCGTCATCTGATGCTCCGGTTATTACTCCAGGACCCAGCGACTTGAAGATAAGTTTTAAGGATGAAATAGGGGATTTTGTCTCTTTAACTACAGATGAGGTTTTGTGTTCTCCTTCTTTTCCTTCAATTTGCTCTTTTTTATCGTCAGCCAAACTTTTTTAGTACTAAAATTACGCATTTCATCAAATAAGTGCGTTTTACATAATTGTAATAAGTGATTGTTGTAATTCAATAATAATGTTCACTAGTAACCTCACTTGCGTTAAATTGTTTTGTCAAATGCTCAACACTAAATAATAGTAATACTAATCAATGATATCTAGACACCGTCATCTTTTATAACATACTAGTTTTTCACCTTTAGCCTTCATTCACTGCATTTTATATTCAAAGCATATAATAAAATGAATATTTCCATATCATGGTAGATTCCATATATCCACTATAGTCTAGTCTAATTCTACTAATATTCTTCACGAACAACATGTGGAGAAGATGCTTTGAATATAGCACATACAACATCATCTGGTTTAATTCCTAGATCAATTTTAGCCTCATTGGTTATCCTTG
>JBKPEX010000203.1:0-5731 GCA_046728625.1 Thermoproteota archaeon | reverse complement strand
GAGAATCAGAAGGGATTTTAACAGGTATGATGAAACTTTCAGAGTAGGAGTAGAAATTGAAGCATGTTTACTTGATAATAAAGCAATACCTGTTAATGCCGCGCCATTAATTAGAGAACTAGAAGACACAGAACACAAAATTGATTTTGAATACGGTATATGTCAATTTGAATATAAGACACAACCAACTCCAATGGATAGACTACTTGATTTGAATATTTTAATCGAAGGGTTTATAGAAGATCTTGACAAGGCAATTACTAAAGTTTACAAAGAAAAGCAAGTTTTTCCTGTTTTCTTGGGTGGTAATCCTTCCCCAGAAATTTTGAGAGTAACTGATGACACTGAGCGACGGACATTGATTACAGATAAACCTAGGTATAATGAACTTGCACGATGGCAGAGTGAAATTCCTGATGTTGACATAGAAGGACAGAAATTCAAGGCCTTCCAAGTTGCGTCTGCTATTCAAGGTTTTCATCTTCATCTTCAAGGAGAAAGTCCTGGTCATGCAGCGCAAATGTTTAATCACATATTGAATTTAATTTCATCAGCTATCGTACTTGGAGCAAATAGTAGGCTTTTTGCTGGCAAATTATTCTCAATGTATGAACCGAGAATTCATTTATACGATCAATCTGAGCAGCAGAACTCAGGCTTTCCTTCAATTCCTAGGTACTTAGAGTCTCTGGAAGACTACATAGAGTATATTACTTCGCGCGATGCAATTATCGCAAAGGACTACTTAGAACTGGAAAAGGAGAGACATGATGATTTGAGAATTCGCTTGAACTCCAAATATTATCGCGTTGAAACCAGAATCATGTCTGTACAGCCAACTCCTAAATCATTAATGGCGATGATAGAATTCTTCATAGGTTATTTGTACAGAGCCATTCACGAAGAGAGACAGCTGCGTCCACTTTCTGCTTTGAGAGAAGAGAGATTGGCAGTGGTACTCTCTGGATATAATGCAAAAACGCATTTTAATATTGTAGATACTATAGCTAGTCAACTGGAATTTGCACGCAAAGGCTTATCTGACTTAGGTGTCAAAGCAGAATTTCTCAGTATATTGGAAAAGAGATTGGAAAACAAGAATGCTCCTGGAGAATACGTGGCTAAACTTTGGCATGAAAAGTTCAATGGATCTGCTGAACAAACAGTGTTGGAGGTTATCGCTGATATCTGGCAGAGAACCAGGGATAATCAGCCTATAACTTGAGGTTAGACATATCGCCGCATGGAGAATATGAGGATTCTACTTTGACAAAAATAGACTCTTTAGTCGACAGAGGAATGGATGGTGTTTTGAAGGACCTTCAGACATTAATCAGACAGCCAAGTGTTTCTGCAAGAAGGGAAGGTCTGCTAAAGTGTGCGAATCTCGTATTGGATATAATGCAAAGAGCTGGAATTCATACGGAATTGCTTTACCTTAATTGTCCTAAAACCAACGATGGCCGCAGTAGTAGTAGTTCTATCTCACCAATAGTATATGGTGAGGTTAAATCTAAATCAAATCCAAACGGAAAGACAATTCTATTTTATAACCATTACGATGTTCAACCAGAAGATCCTGTAGACTTATGGGATGCGGATCCATTTAGCGGTAAAGTAGAAGGTAATTACGTCTTTGGTCGAGGAGCCGCTGACGATAAAGGAGAATTAATTACTCGTATTAAGGCAGTAGAACTTTATTTGAAGATGTTTGACGATGTGCCATGTAATATCAAATTTATCATAGAAGGAGAAGAAGAAGTTGGAAGTCCGCATTTAAAGGAATACCTTCGTTTGTTTTCAAATAAATTTAGATGTCATGGTATTATATGGGAAAGCGGATTTGTAGATACATATGGTCGCCCAATAATTTCTTTGGGTCAAAAAGGTATTCTATCAGTTGAAATTAGTGTAAAAGGCCCTTCAAGGGATGCTCATTCAAGTTTGGCAGTCATAATTGAAAATCCAGCATGGAGACTTGTTAAGTTATTAAGTACATTAAGAGATGCTACTGGAACAATCCTAATAAATGATTGGTATAAGGAAGTAAGAGATTTTACAGATGAGGAAATTTCTGTTATAGCCACAGAAACATTTGATGAAGACGCATTAAAGAAGGAATATCATATAGAGCAGTTTCTAAATAACGTATCCGGCATCGAGGCCAAGAAGGCCTTCGTTGGAGCGTCAACCTGTAACATTTCTGGATTACTATCAGGCTATGCGGGTAGCGGTTCAAAGACTGTTCTTCCAGCATTAGCTACAGCAAGACTGGACTTTCGTTTAGTCCCTAATATGATTCCTGAGACACAATATAGACGTCTCGTAGAGCACTTCAAAGAACGTGTCTCTGACAATTATAGTTGTAAGGGCAATATTGTTCGTGACAAAGGCATAGAAATAAGATTCCTGGAAGGAGAACCTCCGTCGCGGACGCAAGTAAACCAACAATTTGTTGACATTGTTAGAGAAGCTGCTACAGAAATATATGGTAGTGCTATTGTCAACGTATCTTCCGCTGGTACAGGGCCGATGCACTATTTCGACGAGATACTTCATGCGCCATCTGTATGTATAGGGGGCACTGACTTAGCTAACAGAAATCACTCTCCTAATGAATATATGAGAATAGATCAATTGAATAAGACTATAAAATGCATAGTATCTATTATAGAGAAATTTGCTAATAGTAAATAGTAAAGGTCATATAACAAAAAGCGTATAGACCTAATAGTCTCTTTTAATCTAGCGCTTTGTATTAGAAACTGTATATATTCATTATCTCCCATCTTCAAAGTTTAGTAATACATGACTATGTATCCCAAGTGCGTGTCTGTTCTGTTACAATAATTATATTTCTAGGGATCTTCACTATTTGTTGGTTTGCTGCCTTTTGACTTTCTTTTTCTTTCTATACTCTTTATATGCTTCACCTCCGTATGTAGAAGGCGATTCCACATTATCTTCAGAGGAGTTAATATTGCTCATTATGTATGTAGAATCGCACTTTATACCTTATAGATATTTATTTTGGATCTTAATAGCCTGTAGTATATTCATAAGATATTAGAATCCTTATCTGCATTATACATTATCTCAGGTTGAGTATTAGAATCAGTCAAATCCAACAATATTTACTGATCTCTATACGTCCTTTAACTGATTATGACTACAAAATATATAACTTATCAAACCCTTTAATTCAGCTAACAAAAGAGGAATTATTCGTAATTGCTAGAAATATGCTTGTTCTTGAATGAACAACAAAAGTTCAAAGCTCCGACAAAATACCAAAATAACTTCAGATACAATTAGTATGATCAGAATTGAGAACTTAGACATCAAATATTAAACGGATCAGTTGGGAAGAGATTGAATAATTGCTCAATAATTGGTATATGACTAGCATAGTCAAGAAGGATTATTATATATTGATGTTCAACAATAGTGTGCGACTAAAATATTATGGACTGGTCAAGTGGATCCGTTAAGGCAGTTATATCTACGAGAGCTAAGGAAGCTGGAATGCTAATATTGAACACATTGATAGTTGTTGGCAGAGCAGCTGGAATCCTGTTAATTTCTGTGTCTAAATTCATTATCAGAGAGGTTAGAACTAGTGGAAAGGATAAAGCCATTGCAGTAGGAAAATTTTTGCTTGCGCTCTTAATAGCATTAGTAAGCAAGATTGGACAATTGCTCTTAACGCTTGGTAGGTTTATCTATAAAAGAACAAAGAAATTGAGGACAGACAATCTAAAAGTGAAAACCGAGGATGAGGGTGAGTTATTAAAGGGTTGGACTAAGACAAGCTTTGTAAAAAGTACCGCGTATCTATTAATCCAAAGATTTGCCTTATTAGTTGTAGCTGCTGTGAATAAAGTACAAGTAGCTACAAAAGATGATATAAGCGATAAGGCACACACATCTGAAATGTCTCAAGAAGATTTGATAGATGCTAATGAGAGTTTGTACAAAAATATAATTCGGGATCTAAGACGCGAGGGAATTGATGTTGAGGAGGCAGGAAAAGAAGATGAAGATATTCTAAAAATTGAGCGGTCTCCTTACTACAGTTACAATTTCTCGATGACACCGCGAGTCGTTACCAATAGAGGTGCTGTAAGAATCAAAAACATGAATATTGATTTTATACAGCTGCTTCAGAGAAATTAAGATGATAGGCTATTGTCTTGGGTTGGCAGGCTGATCAAATAAGATTCTTCGCATTTAGATGTTAGTTAGGTGTATGATAATAGAAACAGATATTGTATTTATATAAATTTAAATATGACTATTATATTGGAGAACTCAGGCTTTTCATCCTTTCATTTATTGATAATCTCTATATCCTCCTCCGATCATCGCGACAATGTGTTTCCAAAAAGCATTGTTGCTAGTTCTATCTTGGTTTTCTTTTATTACTTCCAATGCCATCAGACCATCAAGCGTAGTAGAAAAATATTTTGCATGAAAGAAAAACATCCTTCTTTTCCGTATACTTATCACAAACCCTTTTTCTATCAAGCTGGTTACTATCTCTGAAACTATTGAGTCATTTAATTTTACTAGTTTTGAGATTTTGTTTTCAGTCCTTGACTCTCTTCGGATAGCATTTAATATTTGATATTCCCAATGATTGAGATTGAGATTGTTACTTCTAGTGGTACCATAGTAGTTATCGTTGTAATTGCTTACCAAGATCTATATAGTATAGATCAGTCTCATTAATAATATTATTCAT
Organism: Thermoproteota archaeon; assembly: GCA_046728625.1. Lineage (GTDB taxonomy): Archaea > Thermoproteota > Nitrososphaeria > Nitrososphaerales > Nitrososphaeraceae > DASQQB01. Next base: position 987 of record JBKPEX010000203.1, on the reverse strand, counting down.
ATTGATATCTTATTTTCTTTAATTGGCCTGTCATAAAACGGAATATCATAGCCTGTGCACTAAATTTCGAGGAGAGTAAATAAGCACAAATGTAGTTCTAGCCTTTGGCCCACTCTAGGGCTTGTACCAATCTGAAAATTTATTCTGTTCTGGTTTACGTTTATACTGTAGCTGTTTCCACAGATATTTAATAATCATATAATATTTTAGTGTATATGCCAAGGAGATTAAAATAATCCCCCCAATAAGGAATCTCCAACCGATAATCCTAAATCCATCCAGTTCTTCCTTGGGTGAAGTAATTATTGAAGTTGTGCTTCCAATCCAAACACAAATGATACCAAATGAAATAATGATTATTCCTGCTGTTAAAACGGGCCTGAATAATAAGATAATTGATCGATCTATAGAGTTAGTCATATGCTGGTTCATATACTAATCGCTTTTTTATATAAATTATTGTTTGTACCATATAGCCAAGGAATGTGTTATTAGTATGTTACATTGGAGTATCGCCTATAGATTAAAAACAATTCTTAGTTATCTATCACGAATCTGATACAACTAAAGCAAGGTATCTCAAGTAAGGAGTAGACTAAGCACAGATGAATTTCCTAGTCTAGATAATTTAGAGGTGCGCAATTGCAAATATGGAAAATGTCACTGCAGATATAATGGAATCACTAGTCGATCTTTCCCAAAGAATGAAGTGCAAATAAGAAACTCTAAATGGATCTGGAGAAATATTTACTCTTCCCTAAGAAGTGCCTCATCTCAAGAGACTTGAGTTTAAAGCCGGTGATTGTAACTAATACACTTGCATAAAATTTGGTAATATGCAAAATCGCGTATATAATTACTTTCTTTCATATGTAAGATTACAACTTATGTACACCGGTGTTAATAGAGGTAATTAATTATGTTGATTTCTCTTAAAGTGCTCCGTAGGCTTTATATCAAATATGTTAATTTACGTGAATTGTATCT
>JBKPEX010000353.1:0-1339 GCA_046728625.1 Thermoproteota archaeon | reverse complement strand
CATTTCTAGAGTTTAGCCTCTGGTGATACTCTCCTCTTCTTAAAGATAAGTAAGCCGATAACAATACCCGCAGTTCCAATTAACATGCCAAGCGGCAAATAAAATATAGGAGAGTCAGCAGGATCTCCAAATATCAGATCGAATGAGATATTTCCTGCATGTGTATTAGAAGGGGACATACTATCATCCTTTCCATAAACTGCAATAGAACTAATTGTAAAACCATCCATAGGTAATCGGTCCACGATGATCCTTTTGCCGTTAGTAATGCTCAAGCCTTGATTATTGCCATAACCTATAATTATAGGCTGATCTGTTGACCAACCATCATTATTTTTTTCATATAATCTGATATATCCTGAATCTTTTGTATTTACTGCAGCCCAAAATTTTTTATTCGTATCTCCAAACATTGCAATTTCAATAAATTTCTCACTTGGTGAAGGTTCTTGTAATCTTATGATGGTTTTTGCACCTTGTATAGAATTATAAGACATATCATTTTGTATTGATAAGATCCAGTTTGTATTTTTTGGTTTATCATACGTGTAAATTAGTGGATTCCTTCTATCATTATTTGAAGCAGTATATGGAAAGACAAACTGTTCACTTTTTTTAGTTTTAATTACATTATATATACTACTCTGTGAAGAGGTTATTTGCATATTTTGGCCAAAGGTCAATGCTGGAGTCAGAATCAGAAGAAATATCAAAGTCGAAACGAGGAAATGTCCCATAGAATACAAGGACACAAATAGTAATATTAATTAATATATGCTAGGGCTTCAATTTGCTCGTATGTTATACACTTGGTCGATTTTATTATCCAGTCAAGGTAAAAGTATATTCCTTTATTGCAATATTGCAATATTGACACATGTTAACTTTGTATTTTGTCATGTATACAATGTATCTGAAAAATTAACCTATCTAACACGATATAGATATACTCATATAATTCTTTGAATTTAATCAAACGCTTCAGTGGTCTATAACAAATGGATCTTTGTAAGACATAATTATTCTAGAAATTTCTGGTCTCATCAAATGTTGTGCAGGGATTTCGCCAGATAGAACCATTCTCCTCATTTTTGTACCGCTTAACTCTTCTCTTAAATCTGGATCATGCGGACAATTTCTTTCATTTGCATAGCCCATACACTTCTTGCAATAGTAAAAGGCTGGAAACAGTATAGGTGCAATTCCAAGATCAGGAAAGTCATCGAATATCTCATGTGCGGCATAAGGATGATAGTACCTTCCAACTCCTGCATGATCTCTTCCAATGATAAAATGCGAACATCCAAAATTCTTTCTCATGATAGCATGATGAATTGCC
>JBKPEX010000371.1:0-11274 GCA_046728625.1 Thermoproteota archaeon | reverse complement strand
AATTTCTATACCATTATTTTCAGGGTCTCTTAGATATAATGACTCACTGACTAGGTGATCGGCAAATCCATCATAATCCACTCCTGAGTTTCTAAGTGCCAGGTATGTTGATGCAAGGCTCTTTCTGTCAGGAACAAGTATAGCAAAATGAAAGAGCCCGGCTGAATGCTGTGAAGTAACCTTAGCGTTCGGATCGTGATGTAATGTGAGAAGTCGTTGGTTTGAATTTGCAGACTTTAGCCCTATTTCATATATTAAATCATCACCATTGTAGTCCCCTTGAGCTGCATATCTCTTAATCACATGCAATCCAATACTCTTTTCATAGAATGTTAATACCCTGTCTATATCTCTGATTCTCAATACAGGGTTTTCAATAGTCATCCCGCTTTGCATCTTGAAACCATACAAGGCACTAACTTTGTCTAGTGTTGGTATCAGCGGTCAATTTTTTTTAAATATTCTCTAGTCTCCGCTTCCTACTTTTATTCTGTTTGCTTCTCAGATAATCTCTCCTCATTATATTCTTGCACTTTCCATTCTTGGCTATTCTTCTTTGGTATCAAATTCTATTATTTCATTATTATTGTTAGAATGTTTAGGACACAAACCTCCCATATCATGTACAAATATCGTATTGGTAATCTTATAACACAAGCTAAGATCCGCTAGCTAGCTAAATAACGATTAGATAATTGGAAATACTGGAAAACTCAATTTATATTACACAAGATCTTATTCGAACATAACTAAGCAACAAAGATTGAGAAAGAATCACGCCCCCTATATGTCTTATCAATAGACTCACAATCATACTATAAATTAATGAAAAAGCTGTTGTGAAGTAGGATTCTTTTGGTATTAGAGAAAAAATTTTATAATATGAACAAAATTGAACGGCTGAACTACTTAAAAAGGATATTAAATTTATCAGGTAAGGACATTTCAATAATTCGAGATCCTCTATCTGCTTTTTCCTTTGAAAATGCCAACCATATGATAGAGAATGCAATTGGAATATTTACCGTTCCTCTTGGTATTGCTACGAATTTTATGATTAATAATAAAGAATACCTTATTCCAATGGCTACAGAAGAACCATCAGTAATTGCAGCAGCAAGCAAAGCGGCAAAAATTGCAAAACATATGGGAGGATTTCTGGCGGAGATCCATGAATCCTTAATGATAGGCCAAGTTCAGGTAATTTCGCTCCCAATTTCCGAGGCATCAGCAAAGAAAAAAATTTTAACTAATAAAAAAGAATTATTAAGCATAGCAAATTCAAAAAGCGTGTCAGTTATTGCTAAAGACTTACAGGTCAGGGGTTTACAAGACCAAAGTCAAAACAAGATGGGGAGTATGCTGCTGGTCGAAATTATCGTTGATACCAGAGATGCCATGGGTGCGAATATAATAAATACAATGTGTGAAGCAATAGCTCCAAAAATTGAGGAATTGACAGGTGGCAATGTCGTAATAAAAATTCTCACGAACTATGCAACGAGACGTCTAGTTAGATGCAAAGCAGTTTTTGCTAAACGCGCCCTTGGTGGAGACGATATAGTAGAACGAATTTTATATGCTTATGCTTTGGCGTACTCTGATATACACAGAGCTGTCACTCATAATAAAGGGATCATGAATGGCATCGATGCAGTGGCCTTAGCTACCGGGCAAGACTTTCGAGCTATTGAAGCAGGAGCCCATGCATACGCAGCTAGGGACGGTACCTACCGCTCTATGACAAAATGGTATAAAACACATGAGGGCGATTTAGCAGGAGAATTGGAATTACCTATGGCAGTTGGGATAGTGGGTGGTATAACATCAGTTCATCCCATAGCTAAACTCTCGTTAAATATACTTGGTATCCGAACTGCAAAGGAGCTAGCGGCAATACTAGTGGCTGTTGGTCTGGCCCAAAATTTTGCTGCAATTAGATCCTTGGCGTCTGAAGGCATACAGAAAGGTCATATGAGATTACATGCAAAAAACATAGCCATCACTGCTGGAGCACAAGGATCACAAATCAACGCTGTGGCCGAAAAAATTGCAGATGAAGGCAATGTGAATTTAACAAGGGCCAAGGAAATCCTTAAATCTTTAAAAAAAACCGGTAGATGATATCTTACGTGTCTTACGTGTGTATTATGCCTAGTGGAGCGAGTTTATAGATATTTTCATTTTGGTTTTTATACACATAAATCACGAAAATAATAAGCACAAATCGTGATTCACTACGCTCACTCTTCAATAAATATATATCTTATAATTGATTTTCCTCATTTGTCTCTGATGCATACAATAAAATTTGCGATTCCTAAAGGCAGTATTGAAGAGGCTACATACAAGATTCTTGAACAGGCATGGCAAAATATCAGTGGACGCGGACGTACATACAGAGTGAGGCTTAGTGACCCAGAAATTGAGACTAAAATCTTAAGACCACAAGAAATTCCAACCTATGTTCAGGAAGGATTTTATGATGTTGGAATTACAGGGAAAGATTGGATTAGAGAGGCAAATGCAGATATTGTAACATTATTAGATTTAGAATATGGAAGAGTAAAACAAGTAATTGCTATTCCAGAAAGTTTTGAAGTAAATGATTTAAATGGTTTGATCACACGATTTGCGGAAAAGAAAAGGCCTCTTAGGATATCCTCAGAATATCTCACTACTACAGCTGCACATATTAAATCAAATCCAGCTTATCAAAAGTACTTTGGCGAAATTAACCCTATGATAATTACTCCGTGGCTAAGGGTAGGAGAAAACAAAAATGTCTTGATTTTCCTATCTTTTGGAGCTACGGAAGCAAAACCACCAGAAGATGTTGATGCAATTTTTGATATAACTGAAACTGGTACCACCCTTGTACAAAATAATCTTAGAATAATTGACACAGTAACAGAATCCACTGCTGTATTTGTAGCAAATAAAGATGCCCTTAAGGATCTGAGGAAAAGAGAAAAGATTGCTGATATGATGGCCTTATTGAAAGGTGCTGTTGAGGCTCGCAAAAAATTACATATATTCGTTAATGTAAAGAAAGAAAATCTGCATAAATTGCTAAAAAGCTTACCTGCATTAAAAAATCCAACAGTTAGTCAATTGAGTGAGAAAGGTTGGTATGGTGTTAATACAATTATCGATAAAGACGAATTTATCAAAATAGTTCCAATGATGAGAAAAATCGCTCAAGGTTTAGTGGTAATGGAGCCAAGGCAAATTTTATCTCTGGATGGAATAAATCTAGATGATTACGCTTGATGAAGAGAATAACTGTCACAAATGCAAAAGATGACGCGGCTAAACTGCGAAACTCTTCTAATTGTATTACCGATGATCTAATTGAGAAAGTAAAATCAATAATGGATAACGTTGCAAAACATGGAGACTCCGCAATAATAGATTACATTGAAAAGTTCGATAGTGTCAGAGTGAATTCATTAAAGGTTACAGAAGATGAGATCAAACAAGCTTATAAGAATGTTAGCACCAGACAGATTCAATCAGTTAATCTCATAAAAAAACGGTTGATTAAGACCGAAATGAGCCTCTTGAAGAAGCTCAAAGGGATCACCATTACCTTTGATGGAGTAACTATAAAGCGTGTGATTCAGCCGATATCTAATATCGGTTGTTATATTCCTGGAGGAAAGGCTCGTTATCCTAGTACAATGATCATGTGCGCTATTCCTGCTAAGGTTGCTGGTGTAAAGAGAATAGTAGCTGTATCACCACCAATGAAAGATGGGATGGTAGACTCTCTTACTCTTGTGGCTGCTGATATTTGTGGCGTCAACGAGTTCTACAAGATGGGGGGTGCTCAGGCCATTGGCGCTTTGACTTTTGGAACTTCAAGCATTAATAGAGTGGATAAAATTGTCGGCCCAGGCGGATTATTTGTTACTATAGCTAAAATTCTTGCATCAAGTAAAATTTCGATTGATATGGTAGCTGGCCCCACTGAACTATTGATATATGCTGATTCAAATGCAGATCCAAGACTGATTGCTGTTGATTTAATATCTCAATCCGAACACAGTTCTGATACCCTATGCGGGCTTGTAACGACTTCTAAAGAATTGGCACTCCATGTCTCAAACAACATTCAAGCAATAATTGCAAATAGTATAGAACGTGATGATATTGTCAGAAAGAGTTTACAAAGCAGAGGATTTATCGCGATCTGTAATGATGAATCTACTGCAATAGATTTTATAAATGAAATCGCACCAGAACATTTGGAAATAATGGTGAGGCGTACAGAAAATATCACAAAAAAAATTACATCTGCAGGTTTGATATTAACGGGTAATTATACTCCATCCTCAGCTAGTGATTATTGTTTAGGTTCTAATCACGTCTTGCCAACGTTAGGGTTCAGTAGATCACAAGCCTCACTTTCAATACTTGATTTTATTAAGATAGTTAATGTCGTAAAATCAAGTAAGGCAGGTTTGCAGAAAATAGAGACGGATATCAAAGAAATCACTTCTGCTGAAGGTCTGATAAATCATTACGAGGCTATAAAAGAAAGAATATAATGAAAATGACAGATTGGTGGTTGTTCAACGAACTCGATACCCTCTCTAAATTTGATATCTATAGCAAACCGAAAAAGATTAAAGATGCATTAAAATTAGATGCGAATGAAAACTTAGTCCTAAACAAGGATTTGATTTCAGAAATAGCGTTGAGTGTACTAAAATCTACTGATCTGAGAGAATATCCACGCGAAGAAACCGAGGAGGCTCTTTACAGATCCCTTGCAGAATATACTGGTGTAGACAAGAGATATCTGGCTATAGGTAATGGATCAGATCAAATAATTGATCTAATACTTTCGACTATTGGAAAGAACCGTCGCTGCACAATTTTTACTCCGACCTTTTCTTACTTTATAACCCGTTGCGAACTACACGGGATAGTTTTAGATAGAGTTGCCTTGAATAAGGAGGATAATACAGTAGACAAATTAGACTTTCTGAAAAGTGCTATGGACTCTGATATGGTATATATTTGCTCTCCAAATAATCCCACAGGTAATCAGTTTGACAGAGAATTCCTATTAGAAATAATAAAATCGTTAACAGATAAATTAATTTTATTTGATGAGGCATATGTCGAATTCGCAAATTATACGTTAATATCATATGTTTCAAAAAATAATAATATAGTATTATTGCGGACTTTGTCTAAGGCATTTGGATTAGCAGGTGCCAGGTTAGGTTATTTAATAGCGAATGAAAAATTAGCGAAAACATTCCGATCTACTATTCAATCTCCTTATCCATTAAATAGTTTATCTTTGACAATAGCGAGTATGATGCTATCACGATATAGACATCGTGTAAATGAAACGGTTGAATTAATTAAAAATGAAAGAAAAAGGATGTATGATCACTTGAGTAAAATCAATGGAATCAAGGTTTTCACCTCAGATGCTAATTTCATCTTTTTTGAGTCAGGTGATAAATTTAACTCTATCTTAAAGAATTTACAAAAAAATCGAGTAGTTGTCAAGGTCTTTGGAGATATTGACAATCGTAAAGGCTGTATGAGGGTTACTGTAGGAACATATGAAATGAACAATAAGTTTCTCAAGTCTATAACAAGAGCTACTGCTTAATAATAAAAGAAAACAATTGGACAAACGGAAAATTGACAATCGGATGATTTATCTGGCCAACGACTACATCCCAGAGTTCTCGTCGATTAATGCAGATTGTGTTCTCTTAGATATCGACGGAGTGTTAGTAGATGTAAGAAAATCGTATAACATTGCAATTAAAAAAACTGTAGATTTTATTCTCGAAAATATTACAGGAAATTCTAAACTTAAGAATATAGTCACAGATGAAATAATTCTACAGTTCAGAAAAACAGGAGGATTTAACAATGATGTGGATACATGCTATGCCATTGTTCTTGGAGTAACGGCTAGCCCAAAAAATAGCATTAATTATATCAGAAAATTTCTCCTCAAATTGGCTAAAAGCCTTGATGATAATGGTATAGAATCTATTGAAGAAAAGATCCTATCATCATCCTCATCCTTAGCTTTTAATATCTACAACATTAAAGAATTGTTAATTTATCCAGCGCCTGTTGGCAAAAGCTTCTTAGCAACAGTTTTCGATGAAACACTTTATGGACCAGAATTGTTCAAAAAAAAGCATTATATTTGTCCAAAATATTATTTTGGCAAACCATTAATTGACAACGATAAGCTTATAATTACTAAAGAAACACTCTGTACTCTTTCCAAGGAATTTGATGGTAACATATCTTTAATCTCAGGAAGAAGCAAATTGGCAGCAGAGTATTCTTTAAAGCCTATATTTAATAATTTTAATCAAAATGCATGTGTATTTCTTGAAGATGAAATACGTGAGCACGCCAAACCTAAGCCATACTCGATAATGAAGTCTATGAAAACCATGGACGCCAGAACTGCAATTTATGCTGGAGACTCGATAGAGGACTTAATCATGTCCAGAAAAGCACAACAAGAGACTGGTAATACAATCTCATTCTTTGGAGTTTATGGATGCAGTACTAGGCCTGAAGAAATAATAAAACAGTTCAGAAAAAGAGGTGCAGATGCAATTATTCAAAGCATCAATCAGCTACCAAATACATTAAATAAAGTATTGAAACAGAAGTGATTAGCTTGGTCACTTCTGCAATTATAAATAGAAAAGCAAGAATTGAAAGAAGTACTAAAGAAACACACGTTGTAGTAAATTTGGATATTGATGGCATGGGTAAAACTGTCGTAAAAACAGGATTTTCATTTATAGATCATCTTGTTACCGCTATTGGTAAACACAGCATGATGAACATTAATTTAGCGGCATTTTCAAAAGACGGTATTATACACCATCTTGTGGAAGATGTCTCAATAGCACTTTCACAAACGATAGATATGGCATTACTTGATAGATCCCATATTGTCCGATTTGGTTATGCAGCTGTTCCAATGGACGAATCTCTTGCATATGTTGCAATTGATCTTGTAAAGCGCCAATTCTATAATATACAATTGAGGTTAACTAGGGATGATGTAGAGAAAATTCCTAGAGAAGATCTAGAACACTTTGTAAAATCATTATTGCAGAACTTAAATGCATGTACTCATGTAATTGTTGAATACGGTGATAATGATCACCACAAAATTGAATCTGCAATAAAAGCATTTGCAATAGCATTTAGAATGGCAGCTAGCATTGACAAGAGAAGAAGGGGAGTTCCAAGTACTAAGGGTTTAATGTAGATGAGTAAAATAGCAATATTTGATTACGGATCTGGAAACCTCTTCAGTTTGAAGTCTGCCCTAGAAAGGAATGGTGCTAAGAGAGTTTTTATAATCAACAAGATGGAAAGTATAAAGTCCTTTGATGGATTAGTTCTTCCTGGAGTAGGAAATTTTGATCCTGCTATAAAATCTATTGAAGGATACAAGAGCTTATTTGTTAGATCTGTTGAGATGGGTATGCCTATACTAGGAATTTGCCTAGGCATGGAGATGTTATTTGATCATAGTGAAGAAGGGATATTATCTGGTCTAAAGATTCTAAATGGACACGTAGTGATGCTAAACAAGAAAAGTGTCAAGGTTCCACACATAGGTTGGAACAATCTTGAGATAAAGAAAAAAGATAGCAAACTGCTAAAACATATAAAAGATGGTGCATGGGTGTATTTTGTTCATTCATATTATGCTATTCCAGAAAATAAAAGCATAGTTGCTGCTGATTCCACTTATGGAAATATCATACCTGCAGTTATCGAGGACAACAACCTTTTTGGTACTCAATTTCACCCAGAAAAATCAGGTAACATAGGAGCAATTATTATTAAAAATTTTCTGAATATTTGTTCAGGTAAGATCAATTGAAGGTAATAGCAGCTATAGACATCATGAGTGGATACGTTGTAAGGCTTGTTAAGGGTAATCCCGATAACAAGGCAGTTTATAGTGACGATCCTGTTAGAATTGCAATGAAATGGCAAGCTGCTGGAGCTGATATGCTACACATTGTAGATCTTGACGCGACTTTGCAAACCGGTAAAATCAATACAGATACTATTTCAAAGATAATTCATACAGTAAGCATTCCTGTAGAAATAGCCGGCGGAATTAGAACCCCTGATATAGTAAATGAAATGTTTAGCAACAATGCAGCCAGAGTTGTGATTGGTACTATGGCATATCATGAACTTGATTCATTAAAAAAAATCGTTAAGAGATATGGCGGGAATAAAATTGTAATTTCGATTGATCAGAGTAATGGGATGGTTATGATAAACGGCTGGAGAGAATCTTCTGGGTCTAGCGTGACAGAAGCAATACATCTATTTGCAGCCATTGGCGTAAAAGAATTTTTATTGACAAGTATTGATAGAGATGGAACTTTGGATGGACCTGATGTCAAAACTCTATCCTTTATTGCGAGTAGCTTTGAGAACACGAAGATAATTGCAAGTGGGGGAATTTCAAGTCTTGAAGATATAATCAGAGTTAGAATTGCAGGATGCTCTTCAGTAATACTTGGAAAAGCGCTTTACGAACACAAGCTCAGCATTGGGAAAGTAAAGGCGATATCGTAACATGCCTCTAGCAAAAAGAATAATTCCATGCTTGGACGTAGATAACGGTCGTGTTGTAAAGGGGGTACATTTCAAAGAAGTAAAAGATGCAGGGGATCCTGTAGAATTTGCAAGTAAATATAGTCAACAAGGAGCGGATGAACTCGTGTTTCTTGATATTACTGCTTCACAACAAGAAAGAGAGACTATGAAAAATGTTGTTCGAAACGTGGCAAGGATTATAGATATTCCATTTACTGTTGGGGGAGGAATCAAAAAGTTAGAAGACGCACGTGACATTTTGCTTAGTGGTGCAGATAAGGTCTCTATCAACACTGCGGCTGTTAAAAACTCTAGACTGATAACGGAATTGATGTTAATTTTTGGCAAACAATGTATAGTAGTAGCAATAGACGTAAAGAGAAATTATAGAGAAGGTGGTAAAAACATTTTCATGGATGATAGGACTAATAAAAAATATTGGTTTGAAGTCAGAATTTATGGCGGTAAGGAAAGAACGGGAATAGATGCGATAGAATGGGCCAAGAAAGTTGAATCTCTTGGCGCCGGTGAAATTCTTCTAACTAGTATCGATGCCGATGGGACTGAAGACGGGTACGATATTAAATTGTCCAAAGAAGTTTGTGAAGTAGTCCGCATTCCTGTTATTGCTTCGGGAGGATGTGGCAGACCAAAACATATTATTGAGGTTTTTAAAAACACTGACGTTGATGCAGCATTAGCTGCATCAATTTTCCATTATAAGAAATACACAATAGACAAAGTAAAGAATTATCTGAAGAAAAATGGCATAAAAATAAGGGCATAGTAACTGTATTGTTCAAGAAGAAAAAGAAAACTGCTGTATTAAAAAAACATTATTAAATTTACAATTTTAGTAGTTTAGCAAAAACTATCGTCACTAATAGTACATAATTGGAGAAATAAAAAATTAGCACCACGGCCCTATTCCATGCAGCACCTCTTTGTTATTCTCTTTAACATGAAAATAACCATAACAATTATTTCAATTATAATAAACTAACGAAGCACTATGACTAGATATTAGCGAAATAGAATATATTCATAGAGGGGAGAGCCGATTAGTCCTTTGTAATAAAAGTTTACTTGATATCTTTACTCAGCCGTTCTATGCATTTATAACTATCTTCTCATTCTTGGGATTGTGGTTGCATCCTCTCCTCTTCCTCTAATACATCTTCAGGATTGACCCCTAGCAATTCCGACTCCCTCTCTTCTTTTTGTAATTCTCGATTTGCATCTACTGCTTTTGTCTTAGTTTCACGTTGTTTATGTGTTCCAACTCTTGAGGAAGCCTCTTCATTTTCGGTTGACATGCAGATAATAAAACGCAGAATCAGACTAATTAAACATTGTCCATCTCTTTTATGTAACTATGAATTAAAGAAAATGTTATGGGTTATGTTTCTATATCATCACTATCGTGTTAGCACCACCTTATTGCTTTTTTAATAGAGTATGCCAATCATCGAGTATTGCATCGCTATCCATAATCCGGCCATGATCTCATCCCTTCACATTACTCATCCTTATATTTCACAGACGTCCTAGATATTATCCAAGTCATCTAAAAGCGTACGTTGCAGAACTGTGGCCCTTTTATTATATGAATAATCAAGTACCTTTCGCACCTTTGCTGCACGTGCTATTCCGAAGCTAGGTATCCTTGCAAGATCCGCAATAGATGCATTTAATGCACGATGAGGAGTCTCAAATTTTTCAAGCATTCTTGCCGCAAGTTTATTTCCAATACCTGGTAATGAAGACAGAATGGATAACTGCTGTATGTATTCAGGATTACTTTTCTTTATCCTTTTTAATAAAGGACCATTACTTCTTTTTCCTTCTAATATTGATTTCTTTGCCATAGTTATTAGTAAATGGGCTGTATGTTTGGGTGATAATGTGTGAACAATCGGAATTCTAAAATCTACTACTATTTCTGCCAGCACATCATATATTAAATTAATTCCTTCGCCTAATATATTTAAATTATCCTTATTCATTTCTTCAGGGACATTAAAAAGATCTGCGATATTTCCCTCGACTATCAGAGCTGGTTTTTGGTAGTGCTGATTAAGTTCTGAGCATTGTACAAAGAGCCTACCATCGTAAATAGAACTAATCAGATCCTGAATAGTTTTCCTTTCTATTGCAGTCTCTATTGAGACGATATAATCACCAACTTTTAGCTGTGCAAAATCTAGTACTGCGCCCTCATCCCGTAATAGAGAAGGAACTTTACTATTTCCTTCTCTGTCATCAACGACGATTCTAACTGGCACACTTATTTTTATTTACTGCTCACTAATGTGTCTAACCTCTGCATAGTTGGTTTTACTAACTTGATGCACGTTACTATAATATAATATCAGCTATGTTATTTTGATTTAAAAATTCACACAAGCCTGAACTATTACGGATCGTACACCTTATTTAAATTCCTTTGTAATATATGCAGTACAAAGATTGAAGTACGTAATAGGGACGTGCCCAATATTTGTAATTTGACTATAATTGATTACCGCTATTAGGGTTCTGTGTCCCTCGGATCATTTGGTTAATCTTATTCTCTACCTCTTTCAAGTTTTCTTTTACTCTCGTTTCCTGTTTACCCAAAACCATTGTTCT
>JBKPEX010000010.1:0-8165 GCA_046728625.1 Thermoproteota archaeon | reverse complement strand
AGGCCTAAAAACTATTTCGCTGTCAGGGTATACTTCCGCAGGAAAAACAACGCTTTTTAATACCTTAACTGGAGAGTCAAAAACCACAGGGCAAGGAATGTTTACGACTTTATCCACATCTACAAGGGCAATAGATTTACTGGCAGGAAGGGTATTAGTTTCAGATACTGTGGGTTTTATAAGTAAACTTCCAGCCTATATGATTGATGCATTTAAATCTACATTACACGAACTGACCTATTCTTGTCTTGTCATACTTGTAATTGACGTAAGCGATCCCTTAGATGAAATTAGAAAGAAACTAGACAGTTCAATAGCTATACTGAATGAACTGAAGGTACCACTGACCAGAGTGATATATGTACTCAACAAAATAGATCTTATTACTGCTGATGATGCTATAGAGAAATCTTCCCGGCTAGGCCTAGTGGATCAAAGTCAATTAAAGTTACACGTATCTGCTAAAACTGGTTATAATATTAATCACTTGAAGTTTTTAGTGGCACGACAAATCTTTACTGATAGTGACGAAAATGTTGCGCATTCTCATATAAACCGTAGTACAGATAATAATGATAACAATATTTAATAGATAGGTAATTATTGTATCCGTTATTAAATTGTATATCAGAAGAAGGGTTGCTAAATGCACCTGATAAAACATTCTACTGACTTGGAATCGATTTCACAACATCTCTAACGGTGGAAATGTATACCGAATACATAGATTTTTCATCAATTATGGCAGGCTTTTTGAATAAATAAAGCTGTCCTTCTTTTGAATCTAAGAAATAAAGCACTGAAGGATAAACAACAACAACAACAGAATAGTGACAGCTGTATCAAATCTTCAAGTAATAGTGTCTGAAGGTAATCTTACAGAATAAATATAAATTATAATATGAATTAGTTATAGGGTAGATAAAGAGCAGAAGTACTAAACATCAAGTAAATTGTGATCGTCAGTTTTATCTATCCCTCTTTTCTTCTACAAATTCTAGAAAGTGTTTCTTTGCATCCACATATGACATTTGTATCGGAGGATGTTTGAAACAATAAGCAGAAATGCTTTCTAGCGGACCAGAGATGCCTCTTTGGATAGCTAGTTTAGTGCCTCTTATAGCATCAATCATCACTCCTGCACTATTATAGGCATCAACTACTCGTAATTTAAGATCTAATTCAAGAGGAATATTACCAAAGTATCTTCCCCTTATAGAGACATGGCATATTTTGTCATTATCTAAAAATTCAACAAAATCAGATGGGCCAATACGCATTGGAATTTTATATGGTGCCATGGCTGCTACTGCACTTGTCTTACTGATTCTTTTATCTTCTAATCTTTCTTCATCAAGCATATTGTAAAAATCCATATCACCCCCAACATTTAGTTGATAAGTGTTATCTATTTTCACGCCTCTGTCCACTAGCAATTTTACAAGTGTTTTATGGACAACAGTAGCCCCAAGCTGGCTCATCACATCATCTCCTGCACATGCAAGACCTTGACTGTGGAAAGCTTGCTGCCATTTTGGTGTAGAAGCTATAAAAACAGGTATAGCATTAATAAAACACGTGCCTGCATCAAGACACCTCTCGGCGTAATATTGTGTTGCTCTTCTGCTTCCAACAGGTAAGTAATTAATGAGAATTTCAGCTTGAGTATCTTTAAGGACCTTCGTTATATCAACAGATGGCTTGTCAGAGACTTTGACCTTTTCACTATAATGTCTACCTAACCCATCTAATACCTCTGATTTTTGTACCTTAACATCCATTTTATTCTCTAGTGTTGTGGTTGTCAATTTTTTCTTCTTATTATCGTTATTATCAACATTAGCCGCAGTTATAGCACTGTCTCTCCCAACACCACCATCAACAATTTTTATCGTATTGTTTGGCTTTGCAAAAATAGCCTCTGACAAGTCCTTTCCAACCTTGGATTCAACTACATCAAAAGCAGCCACAAATTCAATATCTCCAGGTTCATAACCACCTAAATTGTAAGCAGTAAGTCCTATAGAGTTATCATGATTATAGTTATGGTTAGGAGAGCGATCGTAATAATTACAACCCTGGATCAGGGCAGAAGCACAATTCCCAACACCAGCTATGGCTACACGAATTTTTTTAGACATGAATTATCATCATCATCATACAAGTCCTACTTTACCTATAGTGTAGGATCGTTATCTTATATTAATATATTTTTTACTGGCTTTTGCTAACTGTTTGTAACTATTACACTAACAATATGTACAAAAATTCATTAATGGGATAGGAGAGGACAGAATAGTAGATTCTGTTAACTTAAGCAAAGTGCTATGGTAATATGATTCATATTAGTTTCCTGCTTAAACTTATAGAACGATGCTGTTTTATTTGTAACAGACTTTATTTTTATAACGCTTGACTTAACACTACCATGACAACAATCGCTTTGTTAGTGAATACAGCGATGCTTGGACCCGCAGATATTTACTAACGCTTTAATTAATCAACTTGAAAATCATTTTTGTTATATATATACATTATTCCAAACCAGTTTCTCTAATTTTACAAGAACATCTGAAAGTGGTTGTTTGGTACTATAGACAATAAGTGTATGATCACCCGTCTTCTGATCGGGCCAAAACTTTCCAGGGCAATATTTGCATTCAGTATAATGAAAATTAAATTCGCTTAAAATTGTAAATCCTTCCTTTGGAAACTCTGTTTTGTAGTATCCAAGCCATCCTGGATGAACTCCACCATCATTATCTTTCTTGTTTGCTACTTGCATTGTTGGAGTGTAGAATCCACCCACTATTAGGGTGCCGTTACTCTTTTCGGTTGGTAACACAGTTATACTTCCTTTCATCCATTTATACTTTGTATCTGTTACAATATAGCTACCTGGAGACAACATAACAGGTTTAGAGCTTTTTGTATATTCTAATTTTCCAGTAGTATATACTATCTTATCGGATGACCTGTCAATAACATTAATTGTATGAGGATGCGGTGTATCCCAAGGGGCATCTGCATCTAAAAACGATATAGTAACATTCTGAGGAATTACAATATTTGTGGGTAAGAAATCAGGGTTGTGATTTGAAATAATTTTCTGTGATTCATGAACTGTATCTTCGTGTGCCTCATCTACTATATACCAAACAAAATAACCAACCGAGGTAGGTAATGTAAGTGATTGTGACATATAGACTGATTGTGCAGAAGGAATATTGTTTGGATTACCCGACGAAGAGGATGACATTGTTGTCGTCTGCTGCTGCGCATTTGCTATGTTATAGGTTAATGAAGTTGCAACTGCTAATGATGATGTCAACAGAGTGAATATCCAAAACATCGCCGATATATGGTAACCATTAAAGTAATAGGCTATTTTCTTGTCGGTTCTTTGAACGATAAAAACAGATTTTTCCAGCCGCTTATATTTCATAGAATTTCTATTTGATTGTCGTTATAATAAGATAGCCCAATGCTTTCATAGCTAATATCGAAAAAGTAATTTGTTGTTTTTGCACTTGGTTTGGCCGGATATTCTCCAGTCTCTCCGTCTACCTTCCTTTGGCTACGCTTCTCATATCGATCGCGTTAGTATGTAGTATAAAGTCATTTTCTTGCATCCATCGGATTGATATCAGGATTTTGGCAATTGATGATCTACTGCTAGTAAATTTTTACTATAAAAATAGCAGAATTCATAAAAGGGTGAATAATCGTGCTAAAGAATAACAATGCATACTTACGTACAACAGGAAACCTGGAGTCAGCTGTTATCCAAGGCAACTAGATACATAAACAATACATCAGAGTATGCTCTTCGAGATATAAACCCCGGGGGTTGTTATTCCGCAGTATGGACACGCGATGCAGCATATATTTTAAAGGATCAGTTTTTATCTGGAAACACAAGGACTGTTTTAGAACAGATCATTTCAATATGGATTCATCAGATAGGTGGCATCAAGGAAAAGATCGTTTATGGAAGGGGGTCTCCAGGAACTAACTTTACACCTATGGCCGCAGGTTTGGAACTCAATAAAAATTTTGAGCATGCACTGCCTACTACAATATATCAAGATTTCTCTGAAGTTTATGGACGAAATCCAGATATAGATTCTACAGCATTAATGATCTCAACTACGTCATGGATTCTGTCTAGATTACTGAAGAAAAGAAGAGAGACTTATCTTAATGACAATGATGTCGGATTATTACATAGGTTAGTCGTTTCGTCTACAGACTTTTTATCTCATGTAATTGATTTTGCAGTGCCTCGTATGTTAGCTGCTGTAGAATATTTGGCTAGACGTGATATTGACCATGACGGTTTGTTAGAACAAGACCAAAATGAAGACTGGATGGATACAGCATTAAGGGACGGTAAAGTAGTATATAGTCAGTCCAGTTGGATACTTGCTTTGAAGAACCTCTCTATTTTGATGTTTTTTCTAGGTAGAGATAGTGAAGGTCAAAGGCTTAAGAAATTAGCAGATGATTCGATACTCTCAATAGAACGAATACTTTGGTCCGACAATGATGCATGTTATATAGATTTGCAGAAAGATCAGTATATTTCAGATGTATCCAATAGAACGCTTACTCAGGATGTTTCACTTTACTTAGTTGCTGTTACAGAAAATCTAAACGACGATTATGACTCTTTTATTACTAGTCCATTAGAAGAAAGTCAACAGAAAAAAGAACATTTACATCTAACGCGATTTTACCAGAGAGCTATCAAGACACTCGAGGCTTTAAGAAAGAGAATATGGAAAAATGAGTGGCCACTTGTTACAGAAATTGAGCTAAGGAAAACTGGTCCTTGGGTTTTGAAACCAAATCAGTATCATAATCATACCTTTTGGCCTTGGATTACTGGAATAGAAATGCTTGCTAGAAGTAGGTTTAATCGAGTAGAAGAATGTAATATTTTACTTTCTAAACTCGCTTCTGAGCTGGCTCCACATACACAATCATTTTATGAATGGATTGATCCAACTACTTCTCAGGGAAACGGCGCCTTTCCATTTAGGACAGGCATATCTGCTATAAGAATTGCCATTTCTGACATATTACAAACAGATAAAATATGATGTGTTTTTTCTGTGTGAAGATATCTAATGGAATCTACCTATTAGAGCCTATGAGCCTTCGCAATAATACACTTCATTTCATAATCTTTTATCTCTTATTGCCCCCGTCATAATCTAAATGTACAGGGCTAATATTGAATTTCCATAGATGAGGTGTTTAAGTTATTCACATGTCTAGTATTAGAGTAACTAAAACTTTTGCAATTGACCTTGACTCGGTTCTTGCAGATACAATGATAGTTTGGATTAAGCAATACAATAAAATGAATCATACCGCTATAACCAAAAATGAAATTACTTCTTGGGATATTGGAAGTGTTTTGCCTATTTCACCAGATGATATATCTAAGATCTTTAATGACACTTGGAAATATCGATGGCATGACGTTCCTCCGACTGAACCAGAATTAGCACACATAATAGAAAAAATTCATCGTAGAGGATACAGGATCTCTGTCCTAACTAAAAGAGAAAGGCCCACAGTACAGTATGTTGCAAAATGGCTAGACTACCATGACATTTATTCCGATGATCTTATCTTTGTATATGACAATGCTCCGAAATCAGAATATCCTTTTGATATTTTAATCGACGATGCTCCACCCAATATGGCAGACGTAATGCCTCCGAGAACAGGTATATTATTTAATCAACCGTGGAATAAGGAATTTGATTGGCCTCTGAGAGTAAACTCATTAAGTGAAGCAGAGCAGAAGATATTGTAGGATTATAGAAAAAAGTATAATGATGTCTCTTTTCTATTTAGATTTATAGCAACTGTTTTTGTTGGAACTAACGGATTTACATTCATCTTCACAGCCATTTATAAACAGATCAATGTAGCGGTGCTTATCATTAGGCAAATTTCAATGGCATGCATTTTTTTATGGAAAGGCTTGACCGTAAAAGGATTGTGTGTTGACTCGTTAAAATTTATTTATTACTACCCGTAAGCCATGGTATTTTTCCGTAGCTATAATGGCATCTTTTATCTCGGCAAGAGAATATTGGTGACTGATTATCTTAGATAAATCAATTTTTCCACTAGATGCAATTCGAGCGGCTTCTTGAAGGATATATGGAGTGGAACTAAAACTACCTGTAATAGATGTCTGATTGTAATGTAACCAATTTGCATCCAATAATATATTATTATCCCTAGGCATTCCCGAGAATATATTGATTATTGAATTCTTGCTCGCTATTTTTATTGCAAAACTAAGAGCTATAGGATTACTTGTAGCAATGATAATTATTTTGGCACCAATTCCGTCAGTTAAATCTAGAATACTACGCAAAGTTTGATCTTCATTGTAACTATCATTATGGTGATTAGGTTGACTACTATTAGTGTTATTTTTGTCATCAAATGATAATGTAGCGTCTGCCCCCATTGCTTTTGCTAGGTTCATTCTTTTTGGTATCATACCAACTAAGATAGTTCTAGCTCCATACAACCTCTTTGATATTTGAAGATGAATTAATCCTATAGGTCCGTCTCCAATAATTGCCACTGTATTTTTATTTCCTATCAATTTTGTAACAGGAGAACCCATGATATGAAAAAAGCCGTTAAGACAACATGCCAATGGCTCAAGTAGTGCAGCCTCCTCATCGCTTAAATTATCAGGCACTGGGACCAAACCACCTACATTCAAAATATTCTCTGGAATTTTGATATATTCTGCAAATCCGCCATTTATGCTGGAGCCTATTTCCTTCAAGTTAGTACAAAGATTATATTCCTTATTTTCACAATATATGCAATTTAAGCATGGTATTATAGGCGAGACTGCAACCCGTGAACCAGCTTTTATTATTATAGATGATAGAATATCACTTGTTGTGCCCATAGGGGTTTGTATTGAAACATCCTGTTTAGTTGTGGCGCATATTTCATGTCCTAGTATAATAGGCGGTGTGACTTTTCTATGTCCATGCCTGAAGACTCTTACATCGTATCCACATATTGCGCAGGCATTGACATCGAGAACAACTCCTTTGTCTTTAACTAGGTAATTAGAATATGCATCCTCATTAGCGATGTTATTAGCACCATAAAACACTGCAGCCCGCATATTTCTTTTACATAGATAACAATTAAATATCAAAGTTTGTTTGGTAAATAAACTCTAATTTAGGATTTACATAAACAGTCCATATGATATAATGACTAGAAAATTAGTCGAATCTCCATCTCGTAGAAAATTTGATACAACGCAACAGAATAAATGAGTTTATGGAACTAGTCCCTCTTAGAGAGCGTGTAGGACACAATAAAAATAATCTTCGGATTTAGGTAAACACACCTCCTCATGATCTAAGACTATTAATTATGTTCACTATTTCTATAGCTTTGTCTTTATTCATTTAAGCTTATCTTGTTTAGCTTCTTTTTCCAAAGCTTCTCTTAACATCTGTAGATGCCTTTGTCTATCCTGCTTTATAGTATTCCACATATCTACTAAATCTGATCTATTTGATTTTTGAGCGTCGCTTGTGTAGGTATCAATTGTGGAATACAAAAATTGTGCTTCCTTTCCTAATGCTATGAGGATATTAAAGGTAGTATTCTCTAATTTTGTTGTTGGATGCTTTGACACTTCTGTCATAGATAGACATAGAACAATAAAATTAAAAAGGATTATACATTCTGTTCATTAAGCGTAGTAAAACTACTTATAAGTAGCCCAATTAATCACGAAACTAAGTCATCATCATATGAGAAGTTATTTCTATTCTATAAGATATTGTGTTTATGCTAGACCTCTATTTTCTAACCGTATTATTCACTTTTATACTCAGATCTGCTTTAAATTCACAAATCGAATGTGAAAGCAATTCTAGTTATCCGCCAAATTGTGATTTAATTTAGTTATGGTTTAAATTCCTACGTCTTAGTCATTTTTGATATAATTTATACATCTGTTCATACATTTCTTGTTGGATTTCTACAATCCTTTTCTATGTTGCTTGAGCAAGTCCCTTACAAATTAAATAGACCGCCGCATATAAAGGCAATCTATTAACGAGCTGTTTATTTGCTTTGTAATTTTGACC